>CAZYCO010000072.1:0-1528 GCA_964645885.1 uncultured Gammaproteobacteria bacterium | reverse complement strand
ATTCAGTGGCTTGCAGGTTGATATTCCCGATAACACGTTGGGAAATGGAAGCGTAATAAAAAGGTGACAATTACGCGGCTACTTGCAATGCAGTTAGTACGACATTTTCCCACACTTTCGACCAATCTTTGCTGACCATAGCAGATCTGATTTGTAATACATTATCTGCGCCTTCTCTTGTCCATTGCATTTTGTTTAATTTTTTAAAGCGTTTATTGATAAGAGATTCAACATGGGATTCTGCCATTTGACTGGTAAATTCTAATCCTTGTTCCTTTCTTTCGTTGTAGTTAACGATGTATAACTGATTACTTTTAAGATAACAGTATAAATCATTCACGCGATTTTTTTGTTTTTCATCCATTAATGTTGCATGCAATTCTTTTAATCGCTCTAATGCAATGACAATATCACCATGCCAAATTCTCCATTTTATATGATCAATCTTTTCATGATATTCTTCTGATACAGCACCCACTACATTTTTAAATTTCATGCCAATATGAAACCAATCTAAAATGCCAATAAACTGGCTACATTCTTTTTTAAGTAATCTAAGACTATGCCAGCAATTTTTAGCACCATCACTTAATACAGTAATTTTGGTTTTGCCAGACAATCCTTGTTTTCTTGCAGCATTCAAAATATATTTTTGCATTGTTTTTTGTTTGTCATCTCTTGCTGAGGCAACACACTGTTTATCAGTGATGCGTCTTCTATTTTCTGCTCTCATTTTCACCTTTTCAGGATTGTAAATAACGGCAGATAATGCCTCGAAAGAGCGAAAATCCTGATCTTTATCCTTAATATGTCCGCCGTCGATTTGTACAATTAGCTCATCTGCATCACGCGATAGGGTTGACTGATCGATGGGTTGTTCATGCAACTTTCCTAATTCATTACCAATTGATTCTGTTATATGATTGAGACGATCGTGATTGTTTATTTTTCTGTAACCGGTTGACAACTTTTCTAGAATTTCTTGTGCTTCACGAAAACTATGTAGAGCACTGGTTTCGCTTTGTATTCGTGCCAAATCAGGATGAATAGACGTGCCAAATAATGATTTTACACTCGGTACACTTTTCCAATGGCAACTTTTATTGCAACAACTTAAACGTTGTACCGGTATTTTATGATCTGTAAATACAGAATGAAAATCAGATTTTTTAAATCCATGTTTTGCCAATTTTCTACCACATTGCGGGCAATGTGTGATGTCTTCATTAAAAAAAATAGATTGCTTATCAAGCAATGTGTCCTGGATCAATTGTAACAATTTAATTTGATCTGCGTGACGCAAGCCTAATTCAAAAATTGTTTCAGGTTTTTTTATATCAATTATCTTAATAGTTTTTCGTTCGACCACTTTATCTGTTTTGGCTGATACTGTTTCTACAATAACACGTAGTTTGTGTTCCATAGTGATTCCATTATGGCTGATAATGTAAAAAACTATAACCGATTATATTGAATTTGTCACCTTTTTATTACGCTTCCTGCGCAAATTTCGGACATTGGAGTACCG
>CAZYCO010000071.1:0-1632 GCA_964645885.1 uncultured Gammaproteobacteria bacterium | reverse complement strand
CGCACATTCTAGAAACTAATCGCTCGCTGTCAATACAACTTTGTAAATTTTTTTCAGATTAGTTCAAAAAAATATTTTTACATAAAGAAATTAACAACGAAGGAAAAATTCCCAAACCTAATACCGCAAAACTATTAATTGTAATTGCAGTTAATTCGTTACGTGTAAGAAAAACTTTTTCTGTTTTATCTGCACTTTTGAAATACATAAAATTAATTATTCTTAAATAATAAAACGCACCAATAACAGCAAATACAACTGCATAAACTGCTAACCATGTTAAATGCGAATTCACTAATGCTTGAATTACACCTACCTTCGCAAAAAAACCTGCTGTAGGAGGAATTCCTGCCATTGAAAACATTAAAATTAACATCATAAAAGCTAACCAAGGATTTCTTGAATTAAGACCTTTAAAATCATCTAGGTTTTTAATTTCATGTTCTGTGCGACTCATTAATCCAATAACAGCGAATGCACCAAGCGACATCAATGAATACGCAATAATGTAAAACATAGATGCGCTATAACCTTCTGACGTACCGCTTAATAATCCAAGAAGTAAATAACCGGAATGCGCAATTGCAGAGTATGCGAGCATTCGTTTTATATTGGTTTGCATGATTGCAGTGAGATTTCCAACTGCAATAGAGAGTATAGACAAAATAATTAATATTTCCTGCCATTGATGAAAAAGATTAGGCATTGCTTCAACAAGTAATCTAATCAACATTCCAAACGCTGCAATTTTGGGTGCGCTGCTAAGAAATAATAGCATTGCATTTGGAGTACCTTGGTAAACATCAGGAATCCACATATGAAATGGTACTGCTGCTAATTTAAAAGCAACTCCCATAACAACAAATACTAATCCAAAAGCAAAAATCAAATTCACACCACTTGGCGTAACAGAAATTACACGTGCAATACTAGAAATATCTAACGTGGCTGTTGCGCCAAAGATCATCGACATTCCAAACAACAGAATAGCTGATGCAATTGAACCCGTTATAAAATATTTTAAAGCTGCTTCAGATGCATCACGCTGATCTTTTTTCATTGCAACCATTGCATATAGCGGCAATGAAAGAACTTCTAAGCCTAAATAAATAATTAAAAGATCATGACCTGAAATCATAACCATCATACCAAGAACGCTTAACAAGCTTAGAATATAAAATTCGCCCTGTTCTTTTTGCTCTGTTTTAAAAATTTGATGCGCGTACCAAAAACATAAAAAGACTACAAAAAATATGGCTAGTTTTAAAATAGAAGCTAAACCATCGTGTACAAAAGCACCATGAAATGTAATTACTTTGGCAATTGCTAAATTTTTAAATGTTGCTGCAAATGCAAAAATAAGAGCAGTTTGAGACAAGAAATAAGTAAGTGTCTTTATTTTACCTTTAGTAAATAAATCCACTAAAAGAACGACACATGACATTACTAAAATAATAATCTCTGGTGTGATAACAGTAAAATTCGGAATTAGGTTATTCATGCTAGATTCCCTAAGATTTAAAGTTTGCTAATCATGCTAATTTCCAACAGATGTTGTACCGAAGCATGTAACACATTTAAAAGTGGTGCCGGATAAATACCTAACCACAACACAAAAAAAGCTAGAATTGC
>CAZYCO010000070.1:1264-2016 GCA_964645885.1 uncultured Gammaproteobacteria bacterium | reverse complement strand
AGTACTTGTCCATCAATACTAAGTCAGTAGTTTTCTAAAGCCAACCCTTATAAAACTAGGGACTTCGAGTACTTGTCCATCAATACTAAGTCAGTAGTTTTCTAAAGCCAACCCTTATAAAATAACGAAGGAAACATACAGTGTTAAACGCTAATGAAAACTGCTTTTTAAAAAGAATCTTCAAAATTTTTCGGTAAAAGTCCACTTCTCTGATTAGAACTACACCACTAGAACATTAATTGAAGTTACCTGACTACCCAGAATTTTAAAAAATCAACAGGAAAGAAAAAACGTCGTTAATTCGATGGCTCAATTTAATATCTTTATCATCTTACTTAGATAGTTTGCAACTCTTAAATAATCAGAAAGATTTTCGCTATTTTTGCGAATTCGCTGTATAAGGAAGCAGCACGTTTTCTTGCATTAATTATAAACCGTAGTTAGGAAAAAGTCTGCTAAAATTGTTTTGAAGAAATATGAGATAATTTTGTGGACTCAATACCGAGAAAAACCGGAGAAATTTCATATTTAGATAAGTTGAACAATTTTCAGCCTAGCATCATTTTCGAAAGCAGTGTCATACAACCATAATATTTTTCCGATATCTATTAACCTTGAAGAATTGAAATGAAACATTGCATTCATTCCGTAAAACGTTGTGTGGTTTGGTTCTCGTTTTGTTTTGCTTTTGTTAATTTTTTGAACGTTAAAGATTCGTTTTTATTCGGTGATTTGAGCAATGGATCAGGAAA
>CAZYCO010000070.1:0-1200 GCA_964645885.1 uncultured Gammaproteobacteria bacterium | reverse complement strand
ACAAGCTGAAGAGCTTTTAAAACAGGTTCAATGAAATAAATTTTTTCGCATAATCATTTAATTAATTAGTTTAGATGCAAAAAATTATCACATTTACGCCAATTTTGTTGCAAATCGTAGAAAATGAAGCGATTGAAATGCCGGTGAGACAAGCAGGTATGACAAATTTGTTGATTGCATTTTGATAAAATGAATATTAACTGTATTCATTTTAAAGCGGTGATTTATTTGAAAAACTTGATTACATTGTCTTGGAGTCCCTCAGCAGAATTTTCGATTCATGAACAAGATCGCGAAGCAATTAGGCAGCGAATTGTTCCGGCAATAATAGGTGTTCCAGAAGTTATTCGGTAAGTTATTTTTTTGTTGTAGTTTCAAACATTTACATGCGGATTTAGTCGCGTATAATCAGGTTTATTATTGCTTTCTCACGTGTACAATTTATGTATAAATGTAGATTAATTGCCTTCCTAAACAAGTTCTGAAAAGGTTAGACGATTAAACGCTTTTTAAATGTTTCGATTTTGGCTCTTTTTTTGTGTGTTACGTAAAGTTTTTAATTTTGACATAAGTTCATGGAAAGGAATTACCTAATTAATTCTATTGTCTTATGTTTTTACAGCGTCCAGCTGGCAGTATGTGTCCAGCATATGTTAAAACACGATTTTCCTGAAAAGTGGCCGTTTGTGATTGATACTGTTCTGCAACAATTGAACACCACAAGTGGTCATGCATGGCTTGGTGCTTTGACCGTTGTTTATAAATTGGTGAAAAACTATGAGTAAGCCCTATAAAATTCATTTTGAAATCATGATGATTTTAAATTTACTTTACATTTTCAGATACAAGAAACCCGAAGAACGTAAACCAGTTATAGAAGCGATGCAAGTGGTGCTTCCGGTTTTGTACGAGCGAATGCAGCAGTTGCTTCCTGACAGTTCTCAAGAATCTGTCCTTTTGCAGAAGTTGATTTTGAAAATATTTTTTGCCCTAGTTCAGCATAATCTTAGTCTTGAAATGCTCTCCAAAGAGCAATTCAATAGGTGGATGGAAATCGTCAGGCATGTGGTTGATCGGCCAGTTCCAGGTTGTTTTTAATTTCGACTCTCGATTCTCTGTCTATGTGTTTAAGATTTATTTAATTTTAAGACGAGGCAAATGCTGTTGACGAAGAGGAGCGAGCGGATCTTGTTTGGTGGA
>CAZYCO010000069.1:0-2356 GCA_964645885.1 uncultured Gammaproteobacteria bacterium | reverse complement strand
CAAGATCAAAACTTAAAAAAGGGAGAAAAACAATTTCAAGAACAGCAAAACCAAGTACGTTTACAACAAATCGATGAAACAGAACAATGGATACATAGCCATTTACAGCAATTGGGATTGAATACAGAAAAACGAACATCTTCATCTCATTCCCTAAACGCGTTACGCCAAAGTCATGATCAAAATAGCAACTATAATCCAACGTTATTTTCAAAGAATTTAAATAATAACAATAATAAGGATGGAAGTTATTCAATGACGAATAATGTAACACCAAAACATGGGTCTTGAACCGAGCGTGCATGTTTTAATATACAAAGAGATAAGCATATTGTTTTAGGGATTGTTGCACCTAAAAAAATTGTTAAAAAATTAAAATTCGTCAGCTGTATTTTGTCGAGCTAGATTGAATGCATGGCGATTTATCATTTCACTGTCAAAGTTATCTCTCGCGGTAAGGGGCAGAGCGTAGTTGCGTCTGCTGCTTATCGCTGCTTCTAAATTATTCCATGAACGTTTAGCAAAACATCATGATTACCGAAATAAAACAATTGTTATTTTAAATGAAATCATTCTTCCTCAAGATGCACCTAAGGGATTCCTAGAAGGTATTTAATTAATTCCAACGCAACAAAAACAAATTTCATTCGTCTTAGAGTAGAAATACCACGGTAATGCTGTAAAAAAACAACCTAATCTACATTCAAACAAAAGTAATTTTTTGAAAAATAACAATCAGAATAATAACCATGATGTGAGTGCGCTGAAGCTAGATAAACAATTTCATTTATATAACTGAAAGCGACATTAAAAAAGAATCAGATACTGAATTAAACTAAAATGTCTCCTTCATTTAACGTATAAAATGCGTTTTAAAACAGGCCTGGCTCATGGATACTTGTCTTTTACAACCTTTAAAACAGCAAGGAGATGCGCAATGAGAACCAAATTACATGATGCAGCACAAAAAGGTGATGTCAAATTGATTCAAGCGCTGGTGCGTCAAGGCATTGATGTTAATGAAAAAGAGGAAGAGGGCCGGGCCGCGCTGCATGTAGCAGCAGAGTGGAACCGAGAAAAAGCGATTGAGTGTTTAGTATTGACATGTGGCGCCGATGTACATGCAGTGGATAAGAATGGCTGGACTGCGCTGCATTGGGCGGCAATGACTGACCACGAAAAAGCGATCGAGTGTTTGGTATTGAAATGTGGTGCTGATGTAGATGCAGTGAATACGGATGGCTTGACCGCGCTGGATGTAGCAACGCTCCGTGACCACAAAAAAGTGATTGAATGTTTGGTATTGACATGCGGTGCTAAAGAAATAAATTCATCCTTGCCACCATTAAATAACAATGGCAGTGATGGAGAAGAAGACACGGTTGTGTCATTAAATTCATTTATAGATGAAGATGAAACCGAATCGGCGCTACACGCTGAAATCGATTATTTAGAAAACCTTCGTGATGGTGAAGTGGATAATGTGAGTAGCTATAGCAGTAAATATTCAATTGCATCTTCTCAATTTGTTTCAACTGATAAAAGCAAAATCGCGCGTGAATTGATGAAACGTATTCAACAACGCGCACCTCATGCTTCAGTTACCATTAAAAATAACAAACAAGTTAAAATAGAATGGGATGAAGAGGATGGTGTTGCGAATAATAAAGCCTTACAAAAAACACTTCAGGTTTTATTTAAATATGCAAACGTTACAAAAGAGGAAATAATTATTCCTTGGGATGATTTAGTCGATACAGCTATTCAACAATTTAGAGTAACTTACCAAGCGCAAGTAGATAGTAGAGCCACACTTCCTCAAACACCGCCTCGTAAGACATTGAAACAAGAATTATTGGATAGAGCGTTAACGGATTGTTTAAAAGAAATTAGCAAAAATTTTCAACCGCAAAAACCCTATACCTGTTTTGTCAGTTATTCCTGGGGCAATGACTATGTCAAACAAGTTGCTACTTTGGTTGACCACTTACGTTTAGCTGGCTTTGAAATTCCATTTGATTTGGATAACGGCCCTGGCAATACCACGACGCGTTACATACAAAAAATAGATAAAGTAGATTTTATTGTGGTGATTGGTACGAAAAAATTACTGGAAAAATATGAGTTATGTCATAACGATGGATTAGAACGCGAACCGGTCGTCAAAGCTGAATTGGAATTGATTTGCGATAGCTATATGCACAATGAAGCACGTAAAAAAAGAATTCGCACTACCTTATGGGAAGGCACAGTGGATGAAGCTTTTCCACCTTTACTTCGTACCCTGGTTCGCATCGAAGAATTTAAGAAAGACCAGTACATTGAAGGCGTTTTTGAACTCATTCGAAGCTTGTAT
>CAZYCO010000068.1:1297-2565 GCA_964645885.1 uncultured Gammaproteobacteria bacterium | reverse complement strand
TTTAATCAAACTACGACCTCAAGTGCTGAAGTTTTTTTGTTTTGAACGAAAAATAGTTAAGCTTGTCAGACTAGTGGAAAATTATTATTTTGCTGCTGATCATTGAAATTCAATGATACTAGACAAAAGTTGCTCAAGCTGAAAGCTTCATTACTCGAATTTTAATTTCTGGAAGGTCTATTGCATAATTGCTTATACATCTGTCTTGTGTTTTAATTAGTGTTTGGTTTTTGTTAATAATCCGATTTCACTTGAGTTAAAAACTTGAAATAGGTTAAAACGCAATCGATGGCACTTGAAATCAATAACAAGAACATACGGTGATGAATATAATTTAGGAATAGTGCTCTGTACACTCCCTGCTTACAATTTAAAATAGAGGTCATTAGAAAAATCGTCATTATCTGCCCGTTTAGATTAAAAACCTGTTTATCAAAGTTAGAATTTATTTCATTATTTAACTTACTAGAACACTAACAGTTCTGATTTTTAAGTTCTGGACTCCAGAATCTGGAGCTATTTTGGCGAAGCAATAATTTTTTAAAATCCTAAATTTTTTAAATCCCTTAGCAATTGAAATTTTATGGCTGCATTAGTAGAATCTCCGACCATTACTATTTATATCTGTCAAACATTTATTCAAAGCTAGCAGGATTTATTATACATAAATGAGGTTTAGTAAAATTTCAAGATAAAATTCATTAAAGAATCTTCACGCGACGGTATTCTTAACGGTACTCCAAGCAATGCACCGACGTATCACACATGAACGAATAATTTAATGATAAATTTCATTTCAAAGACAAAAACACTAAAAATAATTAGGACTAAAATAAAAATTAACCTATCAAAAAAAAGGGGGCAACAGAAGAATCAGAGTTCTGTGTGGCAATTTAAGAGAGAAATTGACGGTTGTTTTTTATTTTTTGAACGCGTTATAGCAGTTAAAGAGGCAGCTTAGACAGTATTAATTTATATTATAATGAATTAATGAATTATTAATATTAATTTATATTAATGAATTTTTAAATTCAATCAAGCCCTCATAGAATGTGAACCTTGGCATCTTACGCGAAAGGAGAGGTTCAAATTTAGCATATGAGTGAGCTATCAACGGGAACAAAACAGTTCATAATATCAGGCAGCAAAGATAAAACTGTATCTTTCCAAGATACTATTATTCTTTTAAGCAATGTAGAATTCCATAGTTTCGCTCGGCAAAACTTCAAAATTCTCTTGCAGATTAACAGCAATTCACAAAAATGTAA
>CAZYCO010000068.1:509-1217 GCA_964645885.1 uncultured Gammaproteobacteria bacterium | reverse complement strand
TGTACTTCAATTTTTCCTAGAGCTCCCCAATCGCTTAACTTGAAATTCAACCACCAATGGGAGCAGCAATAATTTGATTTTGGGGAAATTTTTTACAAAGAAGCAGTCGGAGCACAGCCCTTCGTATTTCCTTCAATTTCCACAAACATATTCCTAGATTCACGTTTCGATTCAATTGATTGAACACCCAGAGTGATTGAGCAATTATATTCTTTAATTCCATTGACATCCATTTAGTAACTGCAATTTGAATTGTCCACGGAATTACATCCAAAACAAAATCGCTAACGATAATCAATGCAATCGTTCTTGTCACTTTAATTTGCCGACGTTGCTGAATGCTTGCCATTTCATTTGGAGCGTTTTTTGTGCGCCATCTTAATACCAATATCACAGCAACATATACAACGATGCTGAAGCATTTGACGGATGTAATCAATGATGTGTGCTGTAAAGTCTCGAATAATCGTTTTCCACTTAACTCAACCCTATTCAAATTCACCCATCAGTATTTGCAGCTAACAACAATTAAAGGTTGGGAAATAAAATATTGTGCTTTCGAGACTTTACAGTAATAAACACCAAAGCTTGGCCAGCTGGCTGCAGTGCTCAGACAGATCGCAGCAACTGTTGCATTTCTATCCATCGTAGCGGCCATGATAAAACCGGTCAAATATGAGACTGTCACAAAACCGAATACAGCTGATG
>CAZYCO010000068.1:267-487 GCA_964645885.1 uncultured Gammaproteobacteria bacterium | reverse complement strand
TGATTACATAACGAAGAGTTAAATTTTTGTAAAATGCAAACCATGCTATTGCAATAAGACGATCTATACTGACTACAAAAGTCATTAATGCCCCCGCTTCAGAACCAAAAATGAAGAAAAATGTTGCAGGCTCTAACTGACAGTGCCATGGGGAAACTAAAATGAATGCTATTTGTTTTAAATATAGTGGTATTCTCCATGCACCACCAATGATGTTTCC
>CAZYCO010000068.1:0-228 GCA_964645885.1 uncultured Gammaproteobacteria bacterium | reverse complement strand
ATTAGGAGCTCTTTACGATGAAATTGTTTATGTAAAACAATAGTTATGATGATCAATAAATTCCCGATAAACGTAATACTGCCAATAAAAACATAAGCTGAATTAATTGCAATTTGTAGGTTATCAAGCAATGTTGTATTAAGCGCCATTTGCTCTCATAATCGAACTCAAAAATTTCGTGTTAAAGTTCAAAATATATGTTGCCAACGGTTGTCTTCTTACGTAATG
>CAZYCO010000067.1:0-3520 GCA_964645885.1 uncultured Gammaproteobacteria bacterium | reverse complement strand
TAAATTTAGTCATCGTCATCTTGAATGATAATGGTTACGGCATGATTAAGTGGAAACAAGAAGCGATGAGTTTTCATAATTTTGGTTTAGATTTTTCTAATCCAGATTTTGTTGCATACGCACAAAGTTATGGCGTACGAGGTCATCGCGTCACTTCTGTAAAACATTTCGATGAATTATTAACACAATGTTTAGATACAAACGGTATCGACTTGATCGAAGTGCCAGTTGATTATTCTGAAAACGTCAAAGTGTTAAATAAAGAATTGAAAGAGAAAACCTGTATTTTGTAAGGAACCCTCACCCGCCGTTGCTGCGCAACGTCGACCTCTCCCGCTTGCGGGAGAGGTAAATTAAACTAGGAACAACAGTTATGATGCTCAAAGTCACCTCACCTTACGATTTTCATCTAATTAAAGAAATTGAAATGCATGATGAAAAACAAGCAGAACAAATGTTGTCATCGGCGCATGCATTATTTATCGACCGAAAAAATTGGATACCACTTCATGAACGTGTTGCAATTTTAGAACGCACGATCAAATTAATTGAAGAACGCAAAGCAGTGTTTGCACATCAAGCAGCAGAAGAAGGTGGTAAGCCGTTAATTGATTCAGAAGTAGAAATTGCTCGAGCAATTCAAGGAATTAAAACTGCGATTGCACAATTGTATATTATGAGCGGTACACAAATCCCGATGTCACTTTCAGCAGCAACAACAAATCGACTTGCTTATACCTTACGTGAACCGGTTGGTGTGGTATTTGCAATTAGTGCTTTTAATCATCCATTTAATTTAATTGTGCACCAAGTTATTCCTGCTATTGCTGTTGGTTGTCCAGTGATTGTTAAACCAGCAAGCGCTACGCCATTATCTGCACAAAATTTAATTAACACTTTATATGAAGCAGGCTTACCAAAATCATGGTGCCAATTATTAATTTGTAAAAGCGAAATTGCTGAAAAATTAGTTTCTGATGAACGAGTAAAATTTTTATCGTTTATTGGGTCAGCGCGCGTAGGTTGGTATTTACGTTCGAAATTAGCGCCAGGAGCGCATTGTACCTTAGAGCATGGTGGCGCTGCTCCTGTGATCATTGATCAATCTGCTGATTATGAAGATGTCATACCATTACTTGTTAAAGGTGGTTTTTATCACGCTGGACAAGTATGTGTATCCGTACAACGTATTTTTGTAAGCGATGACAAAGCTCGCGATGTTGCAGAACAAATTGCAAAACGAGCGGAAAAATTAATTGTAGGTGATCCAGTTAAACCTGAAACGGAAGTTGGACCATTAATTCAACCTAGCGAAGTTGATCGTATTGCACAATGGATTGATGACGCTAAACAACAAGGCGCAAACATCATAACTGGCGGCAAAAAAATTTCTGAAAGTTGTTTTGCACCAACTGTATTATTAAATCCATCTTTAGATTCAGTTGTTTCAAGGCAAGAAATTTTTGGACCAGTTGTAAATGTATACTCTTATAAAAATTTTGATGAAGCGATCAATAACGCCAACGCAGTACCATTTATGTTTCAAGCAGCAATATTTTCAAAAAATATAGATGCCGCATTTGATGGTGTGCAACGCTTAAAAGCAAATACAGTAATGATCAACGATAACACTGCATTTAGAGCAGATTGGATGCCTTTTTCAGGCAGTGAGCATTCAGGATTAGGGGTAGGAGGGATTCCTTATACTATGCGCGATATGACTCACGAAAAATTGTGGGTGTTGAAATCGAAGCATGTATAGATCTCGGGAGCTGTCATCCCGGAAAGCGCGTAGCGCTTATCCGGGATCCAGTGTGGTATTTAGCATTTTCTGGATCCCGGCTCGCGCACACTTCGTGTGCTTGGCCGGGATGACAGATAAACGAGCGAAACAATGAAAAAAATAATTTATTTCTTACTTATTTTTCTTCCAATTACAGTCTTTGCAGAAACCATACAAAATCCAACACTGGATGAACAAATCGGTCAAATGATTATGGTTGGTTTTAGAGGAACAGAAGTAAATAAAAATTCAGCAATTGTTCAAGATATTCAAAAATATAATTTAGGTGGCGTAATTTTATATGACAAAGATGGCGCGACTAAAAAAAATATTCGAAATGTAACTGATCCAAAACAATTAAAAACGTTGACGCGTACCTTACAGCGTTACAGTAAATCATTACTCTTAATTGCGCTTGATCAAGAAGGTGGCAATGTTGATCGCTTAAAACCAGAACGTGGTTTTGGCTCTACTATGACTATGGAACGATTAGGAAAACTCGATGACGTTAAAAAGACTGCGCAAAATGCTAATTTTATTGCATCTAAATTAGCAGCCATGGGTATAAACACGGATTTAGCACCAGTCGTTGATTTAAACATTAATCCTAAAAATCCAATTATTGGCAGTAAAAAACGTTCTTTTTCAGCCGATCCAGCAATTGTGATTAAACATGCGAAAGTTTTTATTGATGCCTTTCATCAGAAAAATATCGTATGCGCATTAAAACATTTTCCAGGTCATGGCAGTTCATTAAAAGATTCACATAAAAGTTGGGTTGATGTCACCCATACTTGGAGTGAAAAAGAATTGATTCCATTTGAAACATTAATCGAAGAAGATCCTTGTGAAATGGTAATGGTTGCACATGTTTATAATGCCAACTTAGATGAAACTTATCCTGCTAGTTTATCGCAAAAAACAATTACCAATTTATTACGTGATAAATTGCAGTTTCAAGGAGTAGTTATCAGCGATGATTTAGGAATGAAAGCAATTTCTGATAATTACAAACGACGCGATGCTATTTTATTAGCAATTAATGCTGGTAATGATATTTTAATTTTTAGCAACAATGAAAAAAACTATGAACCACATATAGGTAAAGAAATATTTTTAACTATTAAAGAATTAATAAATGAAGGAAAAATTGATCCAAAACGAATTACAGAATCTTATATTCGTATTCAAGCATTAAAGCATCAATTAGTAGAACGCAATCGTAATAAAAAAGGATGAACATGGAAAAATTGTCTAAATCAATTCTTTTTTTAGTGGCAACTGTTGGTGTTATTGCTGTTTTAATTTATGGACTAGGTAGTGCATTTACACCTTTAGCATTTGCATTCATTTTTGCTTATTTATTGTTTCCTGTGATCAAAAAATTGGAATCAATCCATATTTCAAGATCAATTGCAGTATTTTTTGTTTTTAATATTTTGCTAGTGGTTATGTTTGAACTTTGTTTCTTTTTAATCCCTAGCTTGATTGAGCAAACACATAAGTTTATTACTGATTTACCTCAAACTTCTGAAGCAGCTATTAATAAAATTAATTTATTGTTAGAGCATTTAAATTTATCCATGCAATTAGATCGCTATCAAATTGCTAAATTCCTACAAGATCATTCAAGAAACTTTTCAGTTAATACTGCAAAATCTGTAGCTGTTGCCTTATCTGGTGCATTAGGAAGTGCCGCTCAAACAATCATATATTTGTTAAATAATTTATTATTTC
>CAZYCO010000066.1:0-3744 GCA_964645885.1 uncultured Gammaproteobacteria bacterium | reverse complement strand
GCTGTAATCACATCAGCTTCCTATAGTTCAAACTATGCACTCCTTCAAACGAATTATCAGGTTCGTTGTTATTATTGTTGTTGCTATTAATCTGATTGGAAGTTGCCATTGGAGTTGAATTTTTGAATAACAGTGTTTTTAGTATTGGATATTTTTCAATAACATCAAGAACAAAAATCATTTTTTCATACTTCGCAATGATTGCTGTGTATGATTGTTTAGCCTGTTGCTTAGATAATTTATGTAAAGCTAATTTTAAATCACCTTTCCAATGTTGCCCTGAAAAAGCAGATGTAATCTGCTCAACAAAATCAGCAAGATTTTTATCTGACATTAATTGGTGACTATATGGTGTTAAAATTTGAGCTGAAATTAATTTTACAATTTGGATAGTAGTTAAGTCACTGCCAATGTTGCATTCAACAAAGCACGATTTAAATTCTAATAATCCTTCCACGATTGGATTACTAGCAAGATTCGCATCTTTGATAATAGACCAAAAATCCAGATTAGCTTGACTAATTTGATAGAATAAAAAACCTAAAATTGCATCGTTTTTATTCGCATAAGCTTGCATAAGAAAATTTGGTAATTGCATTTGCAATTCTTTAGGGCAATGAATAGATGCAGCTTCTATTATTTTGCGACATCGACAAGCTTGTCGAAATTCTCTTTCAATACCTGAAGTGATTTGCTGATAATTTCGCCACATTGGTTCCCAAACATCAGCTTGATTCAAAAGGTCT
The DNA here is from genome assembly GCA_964645885.1 of uncultured Gammaproteobacteria bacterium. GTDB lineage: Bacteria > Pseudomonadota > Gammaproteobacteria > CAZYCO01 > CAZYCO01 > CAZYCO01. The sequence goes on along the minus strand of CAZYCO010000066.1, from coordinate 2,998 downwards.
TTAATCATATGAGGGAAAAATTTTAAGAAATGGTCAAAAATATCGCTTTGTTGTTTGTAAAAACAATATTGTAAAAGAGAGCACTTATATCTGTGACCTCTAGTAGTAGGCTCGAACTCACGAAATTGATCAAAATACATTTTTGGCTCAGTGCATCCGTAACGTACATTTAAATATTGTACTATTTCAGGACGTTTTATTAATTCTTCATAATAAAAAGTGAGAATGATCAAAGCATTCGAATTCAAAGGGCTTAATGAGCTTTGAAACATTTCTTTAAAAGCAGTTAATAAATCTTCTATTTGCTTTGCATCATCTAAAGAAATTGATTGAGTAAATTTTGTTATTAATTTTTTAATGTTTGGTAAAGTATGTTCTGATGATGATAAATCAATTTCTTTAATACAAAGGGCTAGCAAAGCATTAAATATATGAATATCAATTGGCATATGTTTTAACAGTGTCTCAAACCACTGTAATTGAGATTTTGTAATCAAATTAATAACTAGATTTAAAAAAGCGTCAACTTTTCTATCATCTTGATTAGTCATATTACTAAAAATATTTTTCGCAATGAATTCAAATATTGGTAGCGCTTTATGTTTACTATATTCTTCTTGAAAAAATAAAGAATATGCAAAGCCAGCTATTACTGAGCTATCAAGCGCTTCATGAACTAATAATTTACGAAGACAATTATGTTCCTCATAAATAAATGCTATTTCAAGAATATTGATTGAATCGTTTCTAGAAGCGCCAAAGCTTGGATGATACATATAGAGTTGATATTTCTTGTTCAGCAAGTTGCGTTGCGAAAAGTTTGTTATCAAAAATTCAATAATTTCTATCTGTCCATTTTTAACAGCTAAGATAAGTAGTTGGTCAATTAAATCAGGCTTGATAGAAAGATTTTTATAATTTAAGTAGATCTTTAGTTTATTAATATTACCGGTAATAGCAGCGCACATTAGCATGCGAAATACCACGTAATTTTCAGTCATTATAGTTAATGGACGCTGTTGTGACATCTGTGTAATTATTTTCTGTTCTTCATCATTATCATTTATTTGTTCTTGAAGGAAAGTAATAATTGCTGTTCTACCTAGCAATCTTGCCCAGGATAATAAGTTTATACCGAATAAATCGTTGCAATTTAAGATTGCTTTCGCAATAACCGATTTGTCTAGATCTTCCTTCTTTACATTTTCTAACGCTGTTTTAAGTTCAGATAAGCTGTCGTACCAAACCGCCATAAACAACTCTTTTAATAAAGGATGCAGCTTTGTGAAACGAATATCTAACTGATAACGTTTCGTTTGTCGGTAAATAAAATATTCTTCTTTATAATCTTTTGTGCCTTGTGCATGATTTGGATTTTTTAAGGCATAGGTTTGTTGCCATACCGGTGAGAGATGATTGAAAAAAGATAAATTTGATTTACCAAAAGCAGAAATAATATTAGCAGGGTTAGTCTCATCATCGGCTAATGCTTCAGCAATAATTTTTTCTGCAATATCTGCTGGTAATACCTTATTTTCCAAGGTTAATGTTCGCTGTTGCTGAACATGAATTGGATAAAATTCGGCAATATTAGCTTGCAACTGATACCAACATTTTTTTATTTCCAGCATCAAAGTATAAATTTCATCCGATGTTGTTACTTCTATTACTTTTTTAAATAAACGTTGTAATTCAAAACAAGCAGATGATTTTTGAAGCTTAATAACTAAGCTTAGAGGTAAAATCGTTTGAGGATCAGAAACAAATTTTAATACGTTGATTAACCATGTCTCTACTTTTTCAATATAAAATGCCAACCCATCTTGCTGCTTGAGAAAATCATCAAATTTAAACTTATTTTTTAATGCTAATTCAGGCGCTAAACCATTTGATCCGAATAACTCTTGATCAAAGTTACCTACAGTAGCTACTACTTCCGCTTTCTGATTATTATCATTTGGATTGTGCCTATTAGAAGAAACTGGATTAGCGTTTGTAAGAACGCTTAAGTCTATGTTGAATAGATCTTTATAACCATTAATTAACACTTGTACTGCTGCTGTATTACCTAATGCAATAGCAACATAAAGTAACTTTTCGGCTTGAGCTACAGCGTAATCTTTATGATTTTGTAACGATGCACGTAACACTGCCATGAAAGTTTCAGATGTAATTTTATTTTTACAAAATTGTTTTAAAGCTAAATTTAAAGTATTTCCAAACTCTTTTTCTTTAACAGCTACCAATTGTGGTAACTGTTGTAACATCGCTTGTGCCAAATCATTACTGCCATAAAAGAGCGCTTGGTTTAAGGCTAACGCCAATATACTTTTAGTTTGAGACCATATGCTTTCATCTTTATGCCATTGAGCATTATTAAAAATTTTGGCAATACAATGCTGTACAAATTTAAAGAGAACAGGTTTATCTTGGCGCGCTGCAACGTCGAGTATGGCTTGAAGACGGTTTTCTAAAAGCAATTCATATTGTGAAACTGCTTTTACCGAAGAAAAATAATTATTAATCAAATCAAAATTATCAACAGTAAAATCTAGGCTACTGCAATCGATGTTTATTAATTTTATAGCATCATCTAAAAAATTAAATAAACTAAGTTCTAAATTAAGACGTGTATTAAGGGGAGCAATAAAAGGATCAAGAATGTTTAAAAATATTTTATTTTTTAAATTAAACAAGATTTCTCTGAAAACTTTTACTAATAGATATTCGTTTTCTATCAATGGAACAATAAAACTAAATAATTCATCATCTCGTCTTTCGTTAACAAGCGTTAAAAATTTAACAACACCTTGTCCAAAATAATAGCTTTTGGAATCGAGTATGCGTTTAATCACTTTACGAACAAAGTCATGATTATTTGCAGCATACGCTTGTTTTAACACGTTAAAATAAAGTTCAGCATTTACTTCTGGATTATTGTTTTCTGTCGTTTCAAATAATAAATCAATTAAATGAATATGATTATTACGTGCAATCA
>CAZYCO010000065.1:0-6657 GCA_964645885.1 uncultured Gammaproteobacteria bacterium | reverse complement strand
ATTACTCATTAAAAAAGGAATGTATATCATGCAACAAACCGCTATTTTTGCAGCTGGATGTTTTTGGGGTGTGGAAGATTTCTTTAGAAAAACACCAGGTGTGATTGATGTTGAAGTAGGTTATACCGGTGGAGATGTTGCTAATCCAAGTTATCAAATGGTTTGTAGTCACAAAACAGGTCATGCTGAAGCGGTAAAAGTTATTTTTGATCCAGAAAAAATTCCATACGAACAATTAGTAACAATATTTTTTGAAAATCATGATCCAACTACTAAAGATCGACAAGGTTATGATGTTGGTTCGCAATATCGCTCTGCAATTTTTTATTTAGATCAGAAACAACAAGAAACTGCGCAAAAAGTTAAAAACGAATTAGAAAAGCAAAACATGTTTGATGCGCCGGTTGTAACGGAGATCGTGCCAGCTAAAGAATTTTACCGCGCTGAAGAATATCATCAGCGTTATTACGAAAAAAATGATTTAACTCGTCAAAAAAAAAAAAAAAAGAAAGAGTGAATAGGCAATGATTAAAAAAAAACTTATCGCTTTTAGCTTGTTGTTTTTAACATTAAATGTTTATGCGCAAGAATCATTTCAATCTGATATTTCAGCTATTCCAGAGCATATTGCAAAACAAATGCAGCCCAATACCTATAGAGTAGGGTGCCCGGTCTCATTATCACAGTTAGCATATATAAGAATTTCTTACTGGGGATATGATAATAAAACACATATTGGCGAATTAATTATCAATAAAAAAATTGCACAAGAAGTTGTAACTATTTTCAAAGAATTATATGAACAAAAATTTCCAATTGAACGCATGGAATTGGTTGATAACTACCAAGGTAGCGATGATGCTTCAATGGAAAATAACAATACATCTTCATTCAACTGCAGAGAAAAAACTGGCAAACCTGGAACATTTTCATTGCATAGTTATGGCGAGGCGATTGATATTAATCCGTTGATTAATCCATATGTAAAAGGAAAAAAAGTTTATCCACCTCAAGGTGTGATTTTTTTAGATCGAAGCAAAGCGTTTAAAGGAATTATCACTAAAGATTCTTTAGCGTATCAAAGCTTCATAAAGCGTGGTTGGCGTTGGGGTGGTGATTGGATCACGCGTCAGGATTATCAACATTTTGAAAAACCAGAAACTGACGCGCTAGCCGGTGAGATGTAATTTTTAATTTTCCAATTGCAATTGATATTCTTCTTCTTGCTCAGTGTATTCTTTTTGCAATACATGTAGCGCTTTATAACTAATAAAAGCAGAAAGAATAATTAAAAATGCAGGTGCTTCAGGAAGCTCTGTTTTTGCTACTAAATAAGTTGCCAAGAAAGGCGCTGTGCCACCAAAGATTGCCGTAACTATATTTAAGGCAATTGCTATCGAAGAATAACGAACTGAAACAGGAAAGATTTCTGCTAAGAAACTTGCTCGTGGTCCGAAACAGCATCCCAAACTAAAACCAAATAAACACAATAAAACAAGTTGAACTTCAAGATTAAAATGCGTTAACGCATAAAACATTGGATAAGCTAATAACAAGCAAACCAATTCTGCATTGGCAATAATTTTCCAACGTGAAATACGATCAGATAGTTTTGCTGAATAAAAAATAGCGAATGTTTTTACGGATAAAAATAAAATGCTTAATAGGTAAGCATTCGATGCAGCGATTTTTCCTAAACCGACAATTTGATTTGGAATAAATACCGCTAGCAAATAAAAACCAAAGGAATAAAAAGTTAGAAACATCATTGTGGTAAATAGTTTTAATTTACTTTCACTAAAAATAGATTGCAGTGGATTTTCAGCATCAGATGTACGTTTCGCATTTAAAAATTCTGGGGTTTCAGTTAATGATAAACGCATGTAAAGACCAATGATTGCTAAAAATATGCCGCTTAAAAATGGAATACGCCAACCATAACTAAAAAATTGCTCTTCAGTTAAAAAGTTATGGAGTAATGCTACAAATATTAAACCTAAAATCATGCCTAATGCGCAGCCAATATCACCAATGCAACTGAGTTTTGCTTTGTGACGATAAGGCGCTTGTTCATATAAATAAATAAACGATCCGGTAAATTCACCGCCAATCGCTAAACCTTGAATCAAGCGGCATAACACTAATAACAGCGGCGCACCAATTCCGATTTGATGATAAGTCGGTAAAATACCTAAGAAAAAAGTTGGAAATGCCATTAATAAACTAGAATAAATGAGCGCATTTTTTCGACCAAGATGATCGCCAATATAGCCAAATAACACGCCGCTTAATGGACGAACAATAAAGCCAATCGCAAAAACACTATAAGTCATTAAGAGAGAAGCTAATTTGTTAGAGGAAGGAAAGAAGAGATCAGCAATATAAGGTGCGACATAACCATATACTGCAAAATCGAACCATTCTAAGATACTACCGGTAGCTGAAGTTGCTATTATTTTATTTTTAGTAAACATTACAAAAATCCTTATTAAACGATCCTTTTCGTGGCGCACTATAAATAAACTATATTTAATATCAATTAACTTTTAGACAAGGAATGTCGATATGAATCCAGATTTACTAAATGCGGGATTAGCATTTTTAGAAGGATTTACCCTTATCCTTTCTCCTTGTATTTTACCTATTTTGCCAATTCTATTGTCCGGTTCGATTGTTGGTAATAACAAACGTCCTTATGGAATGATCGCAGGCTTCATTGTTTTTTTCTCATTATTTGCCTTATTTACTCGCAAATTAGTTTTGATGCTTGGTATTGATATTGATTGGTTACGTATTTTTGCCTTACTTTTTATTATGTTTTTTGGTGTGGTAATGGTTTCTGATTCTTTATCAGAAAAATTTGCAGCATTAACAAGCGGTGTTGCGCGTGTAGGCGCAAAACTTTTTCCAAAAAAACCTTCAAATCATGGTTTTTGGAGTGCGTTCATTTTAGGAGGGATGGTTAGTTTAATTTGGACGCCATGTGCAGGGCCTGCATTAGCTGCAGCAATTGTGCAAACCGCAACTCAGCGCACAGGTTGGGAAACTGCATTTACTATTTTTTGTTTTGCATTGGGCAGTGCGCTCCCAATGTTTTTTATAGTGCAATTTAGCCGTAAATTAGTTGGTACGATTAATTTTTTAAAACGACATAGTGTTGGACTGAGAAGATTATTAGGAACATTAATTGTCGCAACCGCATTTCTTTTATTGTCTACTGAAAATCTTATTGCATCGATATTACCAACCAAAAAAACATCAGTAGCAACATCGTCTTCTGCAAAAACACTAAAAAGTATTCATGCTGAAAATTTGATTAATGCTTTAGATAATCCTTATCCAGTACCAGAAATTACTAATATTGCTGAATGGATTAATTCCGAGCCACTGTCATTAAAAGCATTGAATGGCAAAGTAGTATTAATCGATTTTTGGACTTATTCCTGTATCAACTGCATCCGTACGCTGCCAATATTAAGAGAATGGTATAAAAAATATCACGATAAAGGTTTAGTTATTATCGGTGTTCATAGCCCAGAATTCGAATTCGAAAAACAATTAGAAAATGTGCAAGGTGCAGTGTTACGCGAACAAATTCCATATCCAGTTGCACTTGATAACAATTTTTCAACTTGGCTTGCGTTTCATAATCGTTATTGGCCGGCACAATATTTAGTAAATCAAAAAGGATATGTTGTGTATCAAGCATTTGGTGAAGGCAATGAAAATGTTACCGAGAATAATATTCGAGTGTTATTAGGACTAAATAAAAAATCGAATGACATGCCTAAACCATTACCATTTGTTGCAGCAAGACAAACGCCTGAAACTTATTTTGGTTATAGACGGGCAGAGCGTTTTTATGGTGCACCAGAAATACAAAAAATATTAGTTCAAGATCAGGATTTTTATTATTCATTACCAAGTTCATTGCCATTAGATGGCTGGGCGTTACAAGGTAGATGGTTGATTAAACCGCAATCAGTTACACCGCGTGAAGTTAAAGCAGAATTGCAATTGCATTTTCATGCTCAAAAAGTATTTATTGTTGCTGGAAATAATTCGAGCAAACCGGCAAAAGTAAATGTGTTATTGAATGGTGAACCAATTACTGCAGAGCAAAGTGGTAAAGATGTTCGCGATGGCCAATTGATTGTTAATGGTTATCGCTTATACGAAGTAGTGAAATTCAAAAAACCAGATGAAGCAACGTTAAGATTGATTCCAGAAAAAACCAATGTGACGTTTTATTCGGCGACATTTGGGTGAAACCTAACCGCTTCACCTCTCCCCCTTGTGGGAGAGGTCGACAACGCGAAGCGTTGGCGGGTGAGGGGTTTAAATATAAAACGCCGTCTTCGTCATTACTTTAGATGCACACTTCATTAAAAATCTAACTGGAAACGGAAGTTCTTTTGCGCCACTGTTATAAGCTTCGCGCGCATGTTGTGCTTCATCAATTTTCATTTGTTCTAAGATCAAGCGCGATTTGTCATCATTGCTTGAAATGCGTTCTAAGTGATCTTCTATGTGTCGTACCACTTGTCGCTCAGTTTCAACTACAAAACCTAAACCGTATTTATCGCCTAATAGTCCAGCTGCAACACCAATACCAAATGCGCCAGCATACCAAACTGGATCAAGAAAACTTTTACGACCACCTAATTCATTGATTCGAGTTGCGCACCAAGCGAGATGATCATTTTCTTCATCTGCTGCGCGTTCCATTTGTTCTTGTACTTCAAATTTGCGAGCCACTAAACCATGACCATGATAAAGGCCTTGTGCTGCAACTTCGCCTGCATAATCAACTCGTAACAGTCGCTGTGATAATTTAACTTCATTTTCATTTAGCACCGGTTCTAGCGCTTCTATTGCAGGATTTTTGCGCTTCTCTTGATGATCCATTGAGAACATAGTCTTAAGCGCTTGGTTTGCAGTCATACAAAGTCGATCAATAAAATTATAATTTCGTTCACTCATTGTTATACCCTCGATACAATCCTTTCTTTATTAAGTTTATGTCAATTTACCGGTGAATACCTAACTTATGAATAACAACTTCATCATTAGAAAATTAGCGAATGGAAAGCATTATTTTCGGCTAGAAGATGAGTTTTCCTTCAAATTAGGCGGCAAAATTAAACCTTTAGAGCTAGTTTATGAAACGTTTGGCACGCTTTCTGCAAGCAAAGACAACGTTATTTTGATTCATCACGCGCTTTCACCGAATAGCCATGTGACGTCCACACCTGAAGATGAAACCAAAGGTTGGTGGCAAGATATGGTTGGCCCCGGTTGCCCAATTGATACCAATCACTATTTTGTCATTTGTATTAATAATTTAGGTAGTTGTTTCGGTTCATCTGGTCCTGCCAGTATGGAACCTGAAAATGGCAAAACACCTTATCGTACTGATTTTCCAATCGTTACCATTGAAGACATGGTGCATTCGCAATATCTATTATTACAAGCTTTAGACATTACAACATTGGCAGCAGTGGTTGGTAATTCAATGGGTGGGATGTTGTCTTTAGTATGGGCAATGCAATATCCAGAAACTTTAAAAAAATTAGTGTTAATTTCATCTTGTTATAAAGCGTATCCAGCAAATATTGCGAATCGTTTAATTCAAAAAGAAATCATTGAACTTGACCCAGATTTTAAAAAAGGTTTTTACACTAAAAATGCGACGCGCGGTTTCAAAATTGCACGTAAATTTGCGCATGTAACTTATAGAAATACTAAAGCGTTAAATGAAAAATTTTTAAATGATAAAAAGTTATCGCTTGAACATACATCAGAAATTGAAAATTATTTGGAATACAATGCGACTAAATTCGTCGAAAAATTTGATTGCAATAGTTATCTTTATTTATTGCATGCGATGGATTTATTTGATGTCACCGCTGGTTTTTCTGATCCCAAATTAGCATTTTCAAAAGTAAAAGCGCCTACACTTGTTGTATCTGTAAATTCAGATGTTTTATACACGCCTGAGCAACAATATGAGTTATATCAACAATTAGAAGATGCAGGCGTAGATGTTACTTTTATTCAACATCACTCTGATTATGGCCATGATGCTTTTCTAGTTGAAATTGATGCAATGGGGAAATATATCCATGCATTTTTGGCACCATAATTTGGCAAAGTAAAATTCCAAATTCAAATAATAAGCACATTGGTATTGCAACTAATATTTGCGATAACACATCAGGCGGCGTCAATAACATGCCAATAAAAAATGCTGCAACGATGTAATAACGTCTAAATTTTTTCATTGCTTCAATAGAAACTAAATTAAGTGCAACTAAAAAAAACATGAGCAATGGAATTTCAAACAAAAATCCAAACATCAATAAAAATGTTTGCGAAAAAGCGATGTATTGTGAAATCTCAGGCATGAAAGCTAAATTTTTAGGCAAAAATAATAATAAAAATCGAGTAATCAAAGGTAGAGCAACAAAATAAGCAAAAATCACACCTAAATAAAATAAAGTAATACTCAAACAAATGAGCACGCCGCTTAATTTTTTTTCTTGCAAATACAAAGCTGGCGCAATAAATTTCCATAAATGGAATAAAAATAATGGCATAGTAAAAAAAATAGCAGCATAAAATGCTAAATGCATAGGCGTTAAAACAGTTGTTAAT
>CAZYCO010000064.1:3884-7125 GCA_964645885.1 uncultured Gammaproteobacteria bacterium | reverse complement strand
GCATGCACTAGTCAAAGCACTTGATTTCACGTTAGAAAATCATGTCATTGCAAAACTCGATCAATTTGCAACTAAAGCAGAACTAATTGCAACCAAAGAAGAATTACGGCAAGAAATTCAACAACTAGAATATCGTTTAGAAAATAAAATTTTAAATTTAGATCATAAAATTGATAAAGTTTTCTTAAAGACCGTTGTATCAACAGGCGGAATGATCACAATTGCCTGTTCAATTTTAGGGTTTGTTCTGAAATTTTAAATTAAAGCAAAAACTATGCCGATACTATGAAACTCTAGCTATCTGTTTTTATGCAATACTTAAAAATAATAGCTGGAGAAAAGTGTTATGAAGAAAACAAACTGGATTTTAATTGCTAATTCTAATTTAGCCCGTATTTATTCATTCCAACCCGCAAATGGCCATACTAGCTTCCACTTAATTGAAGAATTAATTCATCCGGGAAGCCGAAAGCGTAGCCTTGAACTCTCAACGGATAAACCTGGTAGTTACAAAGGCCCTACGGTCGCAAGAGGAACATATAATTCTGCACATGAGCCTAAAGAAGTTGAAAAACATTCATTTGCGCTTGAACTTGCTAATGTAATTAATAAGAACCGTGCATCGAATCAATTTGAAGAACTAATCATTATTGCACCAGCACATTTCTATGGTGTTTTAGGAAAACATTTAAATAAAACCACAAAGAAATTTTTAAAACGAATCATTCAAAAGGATTACACTGCCGTTCCTGCAAATGAATTGTTTGAAACTATTCATGACAAAATAAAATACGCAGCGTAATTTTTATTTTTTTAACGACCGTGGGCACCACCATGAACAGCGCCGCCACGGTAAAAACCTGCATAACCATAATCTGGGTAATAAAGAGGTTCATAATTTACTTGCTCTTCTAAGGCAGGTTGTTGTGCATCCAACTCAAGTACATCTTTAGATGAAGTTGTGTTGCTCGTACTTGCACAAGCCTGTAATAGCAGTACAACAAATAAAAAACCGCTAATTTGAAATAGTTTTGCCGAAGTTTTCATCATTATTTACCTAGAAGCAGGATAATAATTCACGCCATAAAGTGCGGCGTCTGGAGGAAGTGGCGCAGATGGGTCAAGAGAATCACATGGATTTTCTTGATTTGGAAAATATTGAGCGTTGTTCCCTTCTAAAGTAGCCAGCTTTTCGTAGTACTCACGGCAGGTGTAAGGTTTATTTGATTGAGTAGTCGCACACCCTTGTAATATCAGTACTATAGCAACAACTCCCAATATGCTGGATTTTCTCATTCCGCTCTCCCCAACTATTAAGCATCTTTATCTACTCCAATTATAGTCGTGCCATTCATATAGGGGATTAAAACTTCAGGAATATGAATATTACCTTGCTGGTCTTGATAATTTTCCATAATAGCAATGAGCGTGCGGCCTACCGCTAATCCCGAGCCATTTAAGGTATGTACCAATTCTGGTTTATTGGTTTGGGAATTTCTGAAGCGGGCTTGCATACGGCGTGCCTGAAAACTTTCAGTATTGCTACAAGATGAAATTTCTCTATAGGTTTGTTGCGATGGTAACCATACTTCTAAATCATAAGTTTTAGCTGCGCCAAAACCTAAATCAGCGCCACATAAAACCATTACTCGATACGGTAAATTTAATAACTGTAATATTTTTTCAGCATGCGCAGTTAATTCTTCATGCGCTTTATAAGATTGATCTGGATGTGTAATCCATACTAATTCAACTTTTTCAAATTGATGTTGGCGGATCATACCTTTGGTATCTTTACCGTACGAACCTGCTTCTGATCGAAAACAAGGTGTATGACATACATATTTTAGCGGTAATTTATTTTCTTCTAAAATGACATCACGCACTGTATTGGTAACGGGTACTTCTGCAGTTGGAATTAAAAAATAATTTTGTTCTCCAACTAATTTAAATTGATCGTCAGCAAATTTTGGCAACTGTCCTGTGCCATACAAACTATCGCTATTCACAATATAAGGCACATAAATTTCTTCATAACCATGTTGCTGGGTATGAACATCGATCATAAATCGAATTAAAGCGCGATGAAGTTTAACTAAATCTTTACGCATCACTACAAAACGCGCGCCAGTTAATTTAGCGGCTAAATCAAAATCAAGCATACCTAAATTATCACCAAGCTCGGTATGATCTTTAGGTGTGAAAGCAAAATTTTTAGGTGCCCCCCATTTTTTGATTTCAACATTATCTGCTTCGCTTGTTCCAGCAGGTACAGAAGAATGAGGAATATTTGGAATAACATAATAAATATTACGTAATTGCTCTTGTAACGCCTCTAGTGACACTTCATATTCATGTAATTGTTCATTAATTTGATTAACTTGCTGCATTAATTGCGCGGTATCTTCATTATTACGTTTTGCAATACCGATTTGTTTCGATAATTGATTACGTTGATTTTGTAATTCTTGGGTTTTAACTTGTATTTGTTTACGTTGATCTTCTAGATCTGAAATAGTTTTGGTATCTAATTTAAAACCACGTATTTTTAATTTTTCTGCAACTTCGTTTAAGTTGTTGCGTAAATAATTTAGATCAAGCATAAATTAACCTTACATAAAAAAATTTATTTCTTCTCTTCGTCATCCAACTTTTTCAAAAATTCCAGTTTTTGTTTAATTTGAGATTCTAGACCTCGATCAACTGGAAAATAATATTGTCGCTCTTTTATTTTTTCAGGAAAATATTTTTCTCCTGCTGCATAAGCATGATCAAAATCATGAGCATAGCGATAATTTTTCGAATATCCCAATTCTTTCATTAATTTTGTTGGCGCGTTGCATAAATGCAGCGGCACTGGCAAAGAACCTGATTGTTTAGCATCTTGCATAGCTTGATTGAATGCCACATAACTTGCATTACTTTTAGCAGCACAAGCCAAATAAATCACGGTTTGCGCCAGCGTCAATTCACCTTCTGGACTACCAAGACGGTCATATACATCCCATGCATTCATAGCCAGTTGTAATGCTCTAGGATCGGCATTACCTATATCTTCACTTGCTGCACGAATTAAACGTCTAGCAATATAAAGTGGATCACAACCACCATCGATCATGCGACAAAACCAATACAATGCAGCATCTGGATTCGAACCTCGAATAGATTTATGCAATGCAGAAATTTGATCATGAAAAATATCACCATGTTTATCAAAACGTCGAAAGCTATCCGTTAATAC
>CAZYCO010000064.1:0-3843 GCA_964645885.1 uncultured Gammaproteobacteria bacterium | reverse complement strand
TACATGTAGTTTCATGAGTTGCAATAACATATTCCAAAAGTGTTTCTAATAAATTCAAACAACGTCTAGCATCGCCGTCGGCTAAATCTATGAGTTGTTGTTGCAGTTCATCAGGGAAATCGATTGGGTAATTACCATAACCTTTTTCTTTGTCTGTTAAAGCTTGAAGAATGATTTGCTTCATATCATCAGACGTTAATGGTTTTAACACTACAACACGTGTACGTGATAACAACGCATTATTTAATTCAAATGAAGGATTTTCTGTTGTTGCGCCTAATAAAATTAAAGTGCCATCTTCAACATGCGGTAAAAAAGCATCTTGTTGTGCTTTATTAAAACGATGAATTTCATCAATAAATAAAACAGTTTTTTGCTTATTTTTTAACCGCTCTTTTGCTTGCGCTACAATTTCACGAATATCTTTTACTGATGCTAATACTGCTGATAATTGTTCAACATGAGCGTCAATGGTTTTTGCAAGAAGCAGCGCTAACGTTGTTTTACCTGTTCCTGGTGGGCCCCAAAAAATAAGTGATGGTAGATGTTGTTCAGCAATAATTTGATTTAATAATTTTCCAGACGATAAAAGATGCGCTTGACCAATAAATTGATCTAAAGATGAAGGCCGCATCCTTGCTGCTAATGGTTGTAATGATATTTTTTGAGACATAACAAACTAACTACGAATGATATCTACACCTTTAGGAGGCTGAAAACGAAATAGCTTTTCTGGAATAGATTTATTTAATTTTAAATTTAAAAAATTGATGTGAGTTTTTTGATCTAATTGATCAAGCATGAGCATTTCTTTTAATTCGCCGTTTTCAAATACAAATTTAATCGATTTAAAATTTTGCTCTTTTTTCGGTAATAAAATAAATGTTTCATTATCATCTTCTTTAAAATATTGAATGTTGTAGTCACGCTCAAAAGAAGATAAATCGCCCGTTAAAATTAAAGCTGGTGTATTAGCAATCGCCTCTTGCAACGATTTCACTGACACTTGCTCTAAATCAGGATCATAAAGCCATAATTTTTTACCATCCGCGACAATTAATTGTTTTATCGGTGTTTTGGTTTCAAAACGAAATAATTTGGGCCGTTTTAAATACATTATTCCTGAAGAACGTTGTAATAATTTTCCAGCATCATCATGAATTTGTTGTTGGAATTCTGTAGTTAATGTTGAAATATTTTGAATGTAATTTTGGAAATTATTTGCGGCAGTTTTAGTTGCTTGTGCTTGTACTTTTTGTGATTCATCAGCATAGGCAAAAACACAAATAAATAATAATAAAATAAAGCTAACTAATTTAATTTGAAAAATTTTCATAATTTTTACTCGATTGTTGTACTTTTAACTTTCTGCACTTTTAACAATACGCCATCTGTACCGACAATTTTTACTTTTGTACCTTTTGGCATATCGGGCCCTGTTACCAGCCACATTGTATCTTCTAGATGTACTCGACCACGACCACTGACAATAGCTTCTTCTAATATGACTTCTCGACCAACATATTGCTCACTTCGACGATTTAGATTTGGTCTGTCAGTATGAATTGGCCTTTTTTGTAGGTATTTCCACCATGCTACGGCACTTACAATAGTTAATACCCCAAAAATTACCCACTGCCAAGCCCAAAACAGTGATGGTACAACCCACAATAAAACTCCTACTAATCCCGCTGCTATGCCTATCCATAGAAGAAAACCACCGCCGGTCAATAGTTCTAAAACTAAGAAAAACAAGCATAAAACCAACCAATGCCAAGGCGTTAATTGCAGAAAAATGACATCCATAAAAAATCCTTTTGAATCAATTGTCTAATGTTAATTGTAATCCCAAATCGACGTTCAACTAAATAACTGTTGTATGTAAAAATTAAACACTTACTGCGTCTTTTTTATATAGATTGCATCACTTTCATTTTCTAATTCTTCATTATTTTTAGGTTGCTCAAGCCTTGTATTTTGCGCAGCTGATTGATTTGCAGTTTGTTGCCAAGATAAAAGAGGAGTTGAAATTGGCGCTTGAAATCCTGTTTCATTTTGTTGTTGATTTACTTGTTGCTCTATTAATAATATTTGTTGTGTATCTGAAGCAATTGGTGCTGAAATTTGTTGGTGTTGCAAGTGAGGCTGGATAGTATGTTCAGCATGAACTTCCTGCGGTTGAATTAAATTAAACAAATTTGTAAAGAATTGCTTAGTTAAATTAAAAATTACGCGCGAAGGAACATAAGTTGTTAACAAAAAAGAGCCTATAAAAATAGTTAGAGCAAAACTCGTTGCTGTATAATAGAAATCTACCTTTGCCATATTTGAATAAGAAGACATGGTATTGTCTAGTGTAAGTCCAAGGATTAAAGCTGTTGCAATAAAACCTCGATAGGAATAAAAAACAGAAACATTTCTATCTACTAATTCCCCACGTTGTTGTTGCTGTTGATACAGTTGATGATATTTCTCGAAAAATTCAGTTAATTTCGGATCAATTGATGTGTGCCCTATTCGAGTTAGATTTCTTGAATATAAAAAACCATATTTTGTCTCTATAATTTGAGTTATTGCTCTCATAATATAAGTTATAAAATTTTGTGAAGCTTGTTGCTCTTGTCCTGATGCGGAATTAGAAAGTCGAATCAATATTTCAATTAATTTTTTTAATTTTGGTTCATCATCAAGAGTGTTAGAAAATCTTGCTGCATAACCGTTAGCCAAACTATTTTGAAAAAACATGAGTAATCTATTTTGAGTAATCTATTTGCAGATGCGGGATTAAATTTCAGTATTTTCTTTTCAAATAATAAGTACTCAACCATCTCTAGTTGCAAAGTGTATAGTGCATAATTGAGTACATTCATTTTTTGTTTTTGATCATATCTACACAACAACATATCAAATTGCTCACGCGCCCATTGTTCTGCATGTTCCGTTTCTTCTTGTTTTTTCTTGTTATTTCTTTTTTTAGTTGAAGATTTTGGTGCATCTTTAACTAAAATTTTTACAGCTTCTTGTTCAATAAATTTCATAGTTTCAACACTGCCACCTGCAGCAATTCTTGCTAAAAGCCCTTCATCTAAAGGCAAATCTAAATTTTGTTTTAAATCTTCGTGGTGCTCTACCAAAAATTTAATAATATCTTTTTGACCACAATAAGCTGCAAACATTAATGGCGTTACTAACGTCCCTGGTGGCGCATCATCTGGTTGAATAACTTTGGCGTTAAGTGGAAAAGGAAAGAAACTACTATTAGCTAGATAAACCAAAATAGAAGTATGACCATTTAAAATTGATCGTTTTACAAGTTTATTAAAAAATTGTTCTTTTTCTTCATCATTTTTAAAAACATTTAACAAATCTTTGACATGTTCATCTAATTCTTGACCGTCAAAATAAATTGAAAGAATCGTAAGTAAAAATGGGTAACCTGTTTTATCTCTAGTATTTAACAGCAATTCTCTACGTTGCATTCGAGTAAAACTTGATAAGCGTTCTATTAGTTTTTCCTTATCAAAAAATATTTCTTTTGTTATTCCTTTTTGATCTAAGCGCTTTTCTAACCAAAGATAATCCCAAATTTTTTTAAACTTTTCTTTATTGGATAAATGAGTATTTTCAAGAAATGTTTTAACGCTATTGATATCTAACCACAACTTCAGATATTGATTGATATTCTCTTGCCATAATAATTGATCGTTACTTAATCGATTATAAAGATGATCTGTTTTTGACATCTTCATTAAAGTAATTGGATCTAACTTTTTTAGAATTGAAATGTAAATCTCATCCGGATATGTAGCTGTAGCACTTCCTTGTGATGGCATGTTTGTTTCT
>CAZYCO010000063.1:0-8504 GCA_964645885.1 uncultured Gammaproteobacteria bacterium | reverse complement strand
CTACAAAATATTGCGCAAGTTAAATATGTAACACTAGACGGCACAGATTTAAGTGCGTTTGATTGCAACTCCGTCTTTGACCCACAAGCCACTTCTGGTACAGCTTTTAATAATCAACAAATTTGGCAAACTTTGACTGCTCCTTCTACAGGGCAATTAACCCCTTTTGTTGATAGCACACCAAGCTTTGATAATGATTTATATCGCATTGAAATTCATCAAGGTGGTGA
Organism: uncultured Gammaproteobacteria bacterium; assembly: GCA_964645885.1. Lineage (GTDB taxonomy): Bacteria > Pseudomonadota > Gammaproteobacteria > CAZYCO01 > CAZYCO01 > CAZYCO01. The sequence goes on along the minus strand of CAZYCO010000063.1, from coordinate 8,274 downwards.
TCCGCAAACGGCAACCTTTAAATGGGCCAGCAATAATGCCTCTTTAGCTGCGCGTATTAAAAGTATCAGTTTGACTACTGATACTTTAAACAATACTGTAACGGCTATTATTCAGATCTATACCACTCAATCGCTAAACTTAAATTTTGAAGCTGGACAATGGGTGGAATTAAACACCAATACGCGTGAATTGTTAGGTCAAAAAGGTTTATTTGGACGTATTTCTTCAGTAAATAGCAATACATTAAATGTTACTATGATTGACGCTTTAATCAATGCAGATGAGTTCGTTGAAGGTAAAATCTGTGTTTGGAAAAATGCTGCAGCTTCGATTTTACCTGCATCCAATACTTACAATATTCTATCTATTGCTGCTTCAAATTCTACCGATACTAATAGTGATGCTAAAATAACTTTGGATGTTACCGCACCGAGTAGTGTTACAATCGGACAATATGTTCAACTAACGAATAATACTGCTGTTCAAAATCAGCAAAATGGGATTTTGGCACCAATTCAAAGCATCGATAGCAGTAGAAAAATAATTACGATTAATATTCCTTATTCTTTTTTAACTACATCTACTTTAAATTTAATAAATTTTGTTGGTAGCCCAACAACTAGTGTTAACACTACAGAACAAATTTTTCTTGAAAACGGCTTGAGCATTCAGTTCAGTGGTGAATCCTATAAAACAAGCGATTATTGGTTGATTCCTTCACGTGCAGTGACAAATACCATTGAATGGCCAACCGATAGCGATAACCAATTCATTGCACGATATGCAAATGGTATTGAGCACTTTTACGAAAAACTTGCTGTTATTAAATTAGAACATGTGGATGATGAATTACAAATGACGGCCAATGATTGCCGCACTGTTTTTTCACCGCTATCAAGTTTTGCTAATTTAAGAGCGGTTGAAGCTGATCCTGCTGCACCGGAAGCTGCAATTTATATTGATAATCAAGGTCATGTTGGTATTGGTACTGGGAAACAAGCATTAAGTGAAAAACTTCAAGTTGCAGGCACACTTGCACTTGAAGACAATTTAAAATTTATCAGTCACACCGATCATCAAACTGAAGTATTAAGTTTGGTTGCACCTTTTGCGATCCGAGGAACAGGCCTTAAAAATAATGCGCCTGCTTTTGTTAAAATTGCTAATCGGATTATTTATTCCACCACTAATGTATCAGGCACTAAGCGTGGACTTAATTTGATTATTTTAGATAAGCAAACATTCAACGTTGTCGGAAATATTGTTAATTACGATACATTTGATGATTCAACTGGCACTACAGCTGCAAACAATCTTGCAGATGCATTGAATACGTTAACCAATCAACAAATCGGTATTTTAATTAGTTTCGATGCTTGGCTTATTGATAACAATATTACTGCTTATCTCAAACAAGCGTTTATCAATCGCGGTTTATATCGTGCAGCAGGTGCAAAAAATAATATTGGTGATGGTTTCGGCCGCTTTCCTTACGCTGCGATTTTTGAAGGCGAAGTAAATCAAGCAACTAACAAAGCAATTGAAGTATTGCAAAATCCATATGTTTCTTCTCCGCATGCGGATTTAAATGGTTGGTTTACCGATGGCACATTTACATCCTCAGGTGATACTGTACCACTTCAACCAAACCCTACTCCGTATAGTGTGCCACTTGCTAACAATATTGGTTCGATTAACAGTAATTGGATTGGCAATCGATGGCTACCTTCTGGTTATATAGCGAATTCCCCTTTCACCAAATTTGGTATGGGCTCAGCAGTTGTGCAAGAAAAAATTTATATTATTGGAGGTGGAACTAATCCTAATTCTGCTAGTAGCGAGGTTTTTGTATTTAATACAATAACCAAAACTTGGAGTACTTGTGCTTCGATGCCAACGTCACGGGTTTATTTTGCTATTAGTGCAGTGAACAATAAAATTTATGTGTTTGGAGGTTCAAATGGCAGCAATAGCTTAAATTCTATGGAAATATTTGATCCTATTGCGAATACATGGACAAGCAATTTACCCCTTATGCCTTTTTCTGCTCGTGCTGGATTATCTTCTTGCGTTATTAATGGAATTATTTATGTAATGGGTGGAGGTGAAGGTAGCGCCTATAGCGACTTATTTGCGTTTAATCCTGCGGATTCAAGCTGGAATCAATGTTCTAATATGCCGACTGCACGATCTGGTGCATGTGTGCATGCTGTTAACAATAAAATTTACGTTATCGGTGGATTTAATAGCGGTACCTCTTATCCTAATACTATAGATATTTTTCAACCTGGCGATATTCCTGGTTTAGGTGGTTGGTCAACTATCACTAGCCCTACCATGCCTACTCCACGGACTCTTGCCGCATCGTGTGTTGTTGGTCAGAAGATTTATATATTTGGTGGTTTCAATTTGAGTGATTCAAACAGTTTTTTTTCAGCTTATAATAATGTGGATGTGTTTGATTGTAACAAAAATAATTGGACCTCAAGTGCACCTCTTCCTTCTCCTTTACATTCCGCTGCTGCTTGCCAACAAGATAATATGATTTATGTAATGGGAGGAGCCACAAGCCCCATTTTTAGCTTTAGCACTAACACAATTAATGTTTTTCTACCTTAATTTATAGATTCAAACCATGTTTTCATTTTTTTATCGGAGCACGCTATGATTTCTGTTGCAGACAATCAAGTTACTATTTGTATCAATAATGCAAAATTAGTACAGACATTTCATCCAGAAACCAATCAACCTTTTACATGTAAAGAAGACATTTATAACTGGTTAATTGAATCGAGTTGGTTTGAACGTTGTAAACAAGCGTTCATTACTTTGATTAAACAACAAGCCAGGATTCAACTTGAGAAAGAAGTACCATTTTTTAAACAAGTGAATGCATCATTAGGAATTTATTCTGAAGCTGAAACCAATCAAATTATTTCTGCTATTGAAAGAATCAGAAATCAAGTGAATAAAAAAGAACAAGCGATTTTAAATGCTCAAAGTGTGGAAGAATTTTTAAATTTATTGCATTCCGATATGAAGCTCGACCCATCTAGCCCGCACTAAATTAAAAACGTCATCTAATGAGATGACGTTTGACCAATCAAATAACAGCAAGCAAAGCTGCATCTAAAATAAAATTAATTTTTCGTATTTCAATTACTGAAATTCAACATTTTTGTAAAAAAACAAAAAATTTTTATATCTTATTTAATACAATTCTCGCCTTCCATCCATTTCACCTATTCAAGGATGCTTTTTAATGAAAGGCGATTTTTCAAGATTATCATTCAAACCTAAAAACCATTATGCCAGTGTACGTATGCAGCAAGGACGCGTACAAATCGATTCCGATTGGAATGAAGAAATGGATATTTTTGATCATCGTGTTCAAACTGAAACCATTGATTTCATTGGTGGTTCAGGCGCACCTGCTGGACAAGATGGTTATAAAATCGAAATTCAAAATAACAATTGGACTATCAGTAAAGGTCGTTATTACGTTAATGGTTTGTTATGTGAAAATGAATCTACAATTAATTTTACCGCTCAACCTGATTTTCCTGATGCTGCTCTTCCCTCTTCCGATGGTTTATATCTAGCTTATTTAGATGTTTGGCAACGCGGCATAACTGCAATTGAACAACCTGATATCATTGAATCTGCTTTAAATGGTATCGATACCACAACACGTCTACAAAATATTGCGCAAGTTAAATATGTAACCCTAGACGGTACAGATTTAAATGCGTCTGATTGCAACACTGTTTTTGATCCACAAGCCACTTCTGGTGCAGCTTTTAATAACCAACAAATTTGGCAAAATTTAACCGAGCCTTCTACTGGAACATTAACGCCTTTTGTTGATAGCACACCAAATTTTAAGAATGATTTATATCGCATTGAAATTCATCAAGGTGGTGATTTACAAACTGCAACCTTCAAATGGGCAAGTAATAATGCATCTTTAGCTGCGCGCATTAAAGACATTCGTTTAAGTATAGATAGCACTAATAATGTTACGACTGCGATTATTCAAATCGCTAGCAACTCAGGAATATTAAACTTCAAACCTAAACAATGGGTAGAATTAAGCAACAATACCCAAGAATTATACGGTACACCTGGTGCCTTTGGTTATATCTTTTCAATTGAAGGTGACACGCTAAACGTTACAATGATCGATAGCTTGACCAGCAGCGAAGAATTTATTGGTGGCAGTATCCGCGTTTGGGGAAATGTTGCTGAATCATTAAAAAATAATTTAGAAACTTATTCTATTGCTTTTATAACACCTTCTGATGCCGACAATAATAATAGCGATACCAAAGTTACCTTACAACAAGCTGCACCGATCGACGTTACAGCTAATCAATTTGTTTTATTAACCAATCAAGATTTGATTAATAATAATGAAAATGGCGTCTTATCTCAGATTGAAGGTATCGATAGCAGCAGAAAAATAATTACTATTCGCACGGCCTACTCTTCTATATCTGCATCACAATTAACTTTGTTACGTTTTATTGAAAAAGCGAGTACTGCCAATACCACTAACAGTGAACCCATCACCATTCAAAATGGTTTAAATATTGAATTCAGTGAAGGTACCTATAAAGCAGGTGATTATTGGCTGATTCCTTCACGCGCAGTAACCAATACCATTGAATGGCCAATTGATAGTGATAATCAATTCATGGCGCAATCTGCACATGGTATTGATCATTCCTTCGAAAAACTTGCGATCATCAAAATAGAACACGTAGATGATCAATTACAAATGACAGCCAATGATTGCCGAACTGTTTTTTCACCATTATCAAGTTTTAGTAATTTAAGAGCAGTAGAAGCTGATACTGCTGCACCCGAAGCATCAATTTATATTGATAATCAAGGCCATATTGGTATTGGTACCGGGAAACAAGCACTCAATCATCAACTTCAAGTAACTGGTACATTAGCACTTGAAGACAATTTAAAATTTATCAGTCATGCTGATCATCAAACTGAAGTGTTAAGTTTAGTTGCGCCGTTTGCAATTCGAGGAACAGGCCTTAAAAATAATGCGCCTGCTTTTGTTAAAATTGCGAATCGCATCATTTATTCCACTGTTAATGTCTCAGGCGCTGCACGCGGATTGAACTTAATTGTGTTGGACAAGCAAACATTAAACGTGGTTGGCGATATAATTAATTATGATACGTTTGATACTTCAACTGGTGCCACGGCTGCAAACGCTCTTGCAGATGCATTGAATGCTTTAACCAATCAGCAAATTGGTATTTTAATTAGTTACGATGCTTGGCTAATTGATGACAACATGACGGCTTATCTCAAACAAGCATTTATCAATCGTGGCTTATATCGTGCAGCGAGTGCAAAAAATAATACTGGCGATGGTTGTTTTCCTTACGCTGCTATTTTTGAAGGCGAAGCAAATCAAGCAACTAGCAAAGCGATTGAGGTTTTGCAAAACCCGTATGCTTCCTCACCTTATGCCGATTTAAATGGTTTATTTACCGATGGCACCTTTACTTCTTCAGGCGCTACTGCCCCATTTCAAACCACTCCTTGTGCTTATGGTGTACCTCTTGCTAGAGACAATGGTTCTATTAACAGTGACTGGATTGGCAATCGATGGCTGCCTGCAGGCGGTACGATTCCTAATATGCCTGAAAAAAAATATGCGGCTGCTTCTGCAGTGGTAAAAGAAAAAATCTATGTAATAGGGGGCTATGATGGAAACAACATTAATGGCAGTGTTTTCACTTTAGATACAATTACTCAAGCATGGAGTGCATGCGCAGCGATGAAAACCGCAAGAAACTATACAGCAGCTTGCGCATTAAATAATCAAATTTATGTTTTCGGCGGTCAAGATAGCAGTGGTGACGCTCTTAATAAAGCAGAAAGATATGATCCTGTTGCTAACACATGGACGAGTTTGCCTGCAATGAAATATAGCGCTTTGGGACTAGGTGCGTGCGCAATCAATGAGCTAATTTATGTTATGGGAGGACGAAGTATAGATAACACCGTTTTTTATACCAATTTATATGCTTATGATCCTAATGCAGCTGTAGATAACAGCTGGATTAAGCTTACTAATATGCCTATTGGTCGAGCAGGTGCATGTGTAAATACGGTTAACGGAAAAATTTATGTAATTGGCGGACGAAACGGGACTAACTATATTAGACAGATAGATATTTATGATCCGAGTTCAAATCAATGGATGACTCTCAATTCCAGCTCAGAACAATTCTCTCTACCTCGACGAAATGCCGCTTCTTGTGTGATAGGTGAAAACATATATGTGTTAGGTGGCGAAGACTCTACAACTAATTATAAAAATGTAGATATGTTTAATTGTAACAATAATACTTGGACCAAAGTGGTATCGCTTCCTATCGCTTTAAATTCAGCTACAGCTTGCCAACAAGATAATATAATTTATGTGATGGGAGGCAGTACTGCAGATAATACTGTTATTAGCGACACTAACGTGTTCTTACCTTAATTGAGATTTAAATCATTTTTAAATAGGTCTTTATTCTCACTCTGAAACTAGTGAAATTGCGTTGGCGATTGAAACCATGCGCAGTCGATTTTGTCTAAGTTAATATTAACTATTAAGATCAATCTGTAACGCGACGCGTTACAGCATCCCCTAACCGTTTACCGATTAATAATACAAATCTTTTTTTCTTGATATTGAGTAAATTCTTAGATCTTCTTCAATCTCATAAAGGAAAAATGAAATGGAAGTTTATTTTTCTGGTTTTTCTGAATTAAACGGTTTTGATCATCATTATTCGCGTAGTTATTCGGATCAATTATCATTGTTATTAGCTAACTGTTCAAATTTAGCTTATGAAGATTTAGAACAAAACAATATCAAATTGAAAGAACTTGGTTTTGAATTACACGCAGTGATCGATAATAAAACAACGGGAACCTACGCCTACATTGCAAAACATGAAAAATTTGCGGTTTTATGTTTTCGCGGTACAGAAAAAAATTTCAGCGATATTTTAACCGATTTGAAAATACGTTTTTTTCAAACTGAAAAAGGTAAGCTGCATTCCGGTTTTTTCAATGCTTATTTATCAATTGATAGTGAAATCAAACACTATTTACAACATCTACAACATTTACCACTTTATATTACTGGCCATTCGCTCGGTGGTGCGCTGGCGATAATCGCGATGACGCAACTACCTAGAAAAAATATTGTCGCTTGTTATACCTATGGTTGTCCTAAAATTGGCGATGATAAGTTTGTGCGTAGTCATAGCAATGCGCCTATTTATAGCATTATGAATTGTTTAGATATCGTTACTTATATTCCATGGACTTTATTTAAAAACTATCAAAGCATTGGTTATGTACGTTATTTATCACCCAACAGTCGGTTATTGACGCAGCGTTGTTGGACCGATGAATTGAAATGCTTTATCAACTATCACTTAAAACATGATTTAGACGAACTTTTTTTGTGTCATCGTATTAACGAATATTGCAAAAAACTTGCAATCATTGCGCAAAATAAAATGGTCGATGAACGGGCTTTAGACATCAATTAGAAATTATACGCAATAAATGATTTTACTACTAAAGCGATCACAAGAGCTGCAACTAAAAATTCTAATCACTTCTAATGTCTATATACCTATTTATAGGTATATATGAAAGCTAACCCTGTTTAAAAATTAATGAAACTTCACAAAAACTAAGCTCAACCTTTTTTGTTATAACTTATGTTATAATTAATTAACGGGGGTTATTACTATGATCAAAGCTAAAGTAACTACAGTTGGAAACTCAGTTGGGTTGGTTTTACCTAAAGAAGTTCTCGCTAAACTTCGGGTCAAAAAAGGTGACGTACTTTACTTATGCGAAACACCCGATGGTTACACGGTAACTCCTTATGACAAAGATTTTGTTGAACAAATGACTCTTGCTGAAGAAATCATGCACGATGATAAAGATGTACTTAAAGTGTTAGCAAATTCATGAAAGGACCAATTTGGATATTAGAAACTGTTACTTTAAAAATTCATGATGCTCAGCTTGCAGAGCATGGCGGCTCTGCAATTACTCGTAATAAAGATTTATTACAATCTGCACTAGATCACAGCAAGAATCTATTTTCTCACAACAAATATGATTTATTTGAACTTGCATCAGCTTATGCTGAAAAAATTATAAAAAATCATCCTTTTGTTGATGGTAATAAACGTACAGCATACGTTGTCACAGTATTATTTCTA
>CAZYCO010000062.1:2610-9112 GCA_964645885.1 uncultured Gammaproteobacteria bacterium | reverse complement strand
AGAAGTAAAGCGTATGCATGGCTTGCACCTGAAATTTTTAAAGGGCAATTACCTAACGACAAATCAGATATTTATAGTTTTGGCATGGTGCTGTGGGAAATTTTTACCGGACAACAACCGTTTGCTAATAAAAAACCAAACGAGATTATTCGTGCTGTTTTTAACGGTGAGCGTGAACAAATAACATCAGCCATTCCAGATGAATTTGCATCCCTCATTAAACAATGCTGGGACGAAAGTCCGGAACAACGCCCTGCTGCTTCAACCATCATCGATAGCATTGATAGCATCATTGTTCGACCACCATCTCCTAGTGCTGAAAGCTATTATGAACAAGGCGTAAAATTAGAAGACGCCCAAAACTACAAAGAAGCCTTTGAGCACTATCAAAAAGCTGAAGCAAAAGGTTCTTACAAAGCGAGCACCAATATCGCCACTTTCTTTTTGAAAGGAACAGGAAACGTCACACCTATCAATAAAGCAAAAGCATTTGATTGTTTTTTAAGCGCTGCTAACCAAGGCCATACCCGTGCGATGCATTATGCTGCCATCATGCTTGAAAAAGGCGATGGCGTTCCAAAAAACTTACCTGAAGCACTAACTTGGTATGAAAAAATACTGACTGTTTACAAAAAAGAACAGGCACCTTTGAACGAAATTAAAAAAATTGAAGCAAAGATAGAAGCCATTCAAAACCAGTTAGCGCCAACTGATTACCAAGCGATAACAAGTGTGGGTTTGCGCAATCAAAATTAATCGCTTCACTGAATAGAGCAATACAATTTCGTTTGAGTTATTTAAAAAGGAGAACAATCAAATGGGAAAATTACATGAAGCGGCTAAAAAAGGTGATGTGGCTGAAATTAGAAAATTAATAAAGGGCAGCTTTTTTAGAAAAGCAATCGATGTCAATGAGCAAGATGAGAAAGGTCAAACTGCTTTGGATTGCGCAGCGTTGATGGGACACGTTGATGTTATACGTTGTTTAGTGAAAGAATTTGGTGCGGATGTCGATGCGATTGGTATAAATGGCCACACGGCTTTGCATAAAGCAGCTTGGATGGGAAAAGTTGATGCCATTCGTTGTTTGGTGAAAGAATTTGGTGCCAAAGTCGATATTCTTGATAATGATGGTATGACTCCTTTCGATCATGCTGCTTGGTATAGACGCGTTGATGCCATTCGTTATTTGGTAAAAGAATGTGGCGTAAATGTTAATACTATCGATAAAGATGGATATCCTTATTTACATCGAGCAGCTATGAGGCAACATATTGATGTGATACGTTGTTTAGTTAAAGAGTGCGGTGCTGATGCCAATTTTGTTAGTAAGAATATGAACGGCGGTACCATTTTGCATCTTGTAGCTATGAGTGGATATGTTGAAGCGACACGTTGTTTGGTGAAGGATTGCGGTGTTGATGTCAATATTAGAGATAACGATGGCAATACCCCTTTGCATCAAGCAGCTTTGCTTGGAAGCGTTGAAGTAGTATGGTGCTTAGTTCACGAATGCGGCGCCGATGTCACGATTCCTAATAAGAACGGTAAGAGGCCTTATGAAGTTACGCGTAATGCTGAAATACAACAGTTGTTACCAGCATTACCTTCTACTTATCAAAGTAACAATAATATCTCCATTATGAAGAATAAAAATACTTTTGTGTCGACAGCTGTTTCTCCTGCACCGGCCCAATCAAAATCCAACACATCATCAAATGAAAATAAAAATCAGATTATTCAACCGCAAACGACACCTTCTCTTAAAGATTTATTACAAACTCAAATAAAGCAAGGCGAAACGCTATTACAACAAGAAAAATACGTAGAAGCAGAAGCTTGTTTTGATGAAGCATTACAACTGGATGAAAATGATATAGAAAGCTGGTATGGCAAAGGAAAAGCGCTTTTACTGCAAGATATTTTCGATCAAGCTTTAGAATGTTTTGAACAAACCTTAATCTTATTGCCCTCTCATTTTGATGCTTGTTATATCAAAGTAAAAATACTGCTGCATCAAGGCAAGGAACAAGATGCACTGAATTGCTATGATATTTTCTTAAAGCACCAACCTAATCACGTGGATGCATTAAAAGCTAAAGTTGCTTTATTAGCGAATCAAAACAACAAGCAAGCGATGTTAAGTTGCTATAACGACTTCTTAAAACACAATCCGCATGAACTAGACATACTTCAAGCAAAGATTGCGTTATTGCTAGAACAAGGTGCCATCAATGACGCATTAAATTGCATGGATGAGCAACTGAAGCACAAAAAAATTCAAAAAAACATGTTTGAATTAAAAGGGTTGCTTTTACGTTATGCAAAATATTATCCAGAAGCTGTCACGCATTATACAAATGCATTAGAGCATTTTGCGAATGATGAAACGTTAATGTGTTTGATGGGCAATACTTATTTACAACAAAAACAAATCATCAAAGCAGAATTATTGTTTAATAAAGTATTAAAACAAAACCCTACATCTTCCTTAGCATTGCAAGGCAAAGCGTTAGCAGAACTTAATAAAAATAAAAAAGAATCAGCACAAAACTATTTTGCACAAGCAGAGAAAGCAGCAAATGGGAGCTTGGACGCATTAGCGATACTTTATTTTGAACGCGGTCAAGTGTATCAAACGTTGGGAATGCAAACAGAAGCGCAGCAATGTTATGAAACAGTGCTACAACATGATGCCAATCATGCTTTTGCGAAATTGTGTTTGGCACAATTGAAAGTCTCTCCAAAAAATTCTTCTGAAATCAAAGTACCATCGGTTTCTGCATCGATTGAAAATAATAGTAGCAATAGTAACGACAATAATAATATTGTGACCCCATCACCACGTGCTTCAAAACCGGTGGTTTCTTCTTTTTCGATTGCTTACAGTCAAATCAAAATTGGTACAAAAATAGGCGAAGGTGGTTTTGGGATGGTGTATCAAGGTGTTTGGAGTAACACCGATGTTGCAATTAAACAATTAAAGAATGGGATTGTAACTTCAAAAGTATTAGATGAATTTAATCACGAAGTTGAATTGATGGCACATCTACGTCACAAACATATCGTGCAACTCTATGGTGCAGTGACAGAGAAAGAACCTTTTTGCATGGTAATGGAATATATGAGTGGTGGTTCGCTCTATCGTTTATTGCAAAGTTCTATTTCTTTAAGTTGGCAACAACGTGAAACGATTGCATTAGATATTGCTAAGGGCTTAGATTATTTGCATGAGCATAAAATCTTGCATCGTGATTTAAAAAGTTTAAACGTGTTGTTAGATGAACATCACACTGCAAAATTAGCTGATTTTGGATTAGCTAAAATCAAAGCCGATACCTCACATAGTACACAAACGCATGGCAGTGTAGCTGGTTCGTTTGCATGGATGGCACCGGAATTATTTAGTAATGAAAATTGTACTAAAGCATCTGACATGTGGAGCTATGGCATGGTGGTGTGGGAAATCACGTCTCGTACTATTCCGTTCAAAAATGCTCAACTTCCTTACATGACAACCTGTATCTTAACGAAAGACGAACCCGAACCTATTCCTACTGAATGTAAACAACAATCGCCAAAGCTTGCGCATCTCATTCAATTTTGTTGGCAAAAAGATAAAACCAAACGCGCGACTACTTCCCAAGTGATTGAGCATTTGCAAAAACCGAACGATGACTTTGTGTCACATGATAGTTATTACGCGAGTGTGCAAAGCGTTAAACAATCAAGGCAGGAAGAAGATAGTTATGTGAACGTCAAAAGTTTTGGTGGGAAGAAGAATTAAAATTCGCTCATTCTGCATACTAAAACCGAATACTCAAGAAGAAAATTGAATTAAAAAGTAAACAATAAGTTTTCTTAAATAAGCAAAAGAGATTTAAAGAAGGGAGACAGTTAGATGGGAAAATTACATGAAGCGGCTAAAAAAGGCGATGTGGCTGAAATAAGAAAAATAATGAAGGGGGGCTTTTTTACAAAAGCAGATGTCAATGAGAAATATGAAAATGGTATTACCGCTTTGCATGAGGCAGCTTCAAGAGGATACGTTGCAGCTATCCGTTGTTTGGTGAAAGAGTTTGGCGCGAAAGTCGATGTTACTAATGACGGTCGAGATACCCCTTTATATTGGGCAGCTTATAATGGACATGTTGAAGCCATCCGTTGTTTAGTGAAAGAGTGTGGTGCAACGGTCGATGGTATTGCTTACGGTAAAGATGCTCCTTTGCATCGAGCAGCTTTCGATGGACAAGTTGAAGCTATTCGTTGTTTAGTGAAAGAGTGTGGTGCGAAGGTTGATATCATTGATGCCCAAGGTTGGACTCCCTTGCATAAGGCAGCTGCGAATGGACAAGATGAAGCCATCCGTTGTCTGGTGCAAGAGTTTAAAGCAGTTATCACGGTTCTTGACGAAAAAGGCAAAACGCCTTATGACGTTGCAGGTAATCCTAAAACAAAACAGTTGTTACAAGAATTAGCTGCTAAGTTTCCATCTCAACAAAATGCTTCAAATGTGGTGAAGAATGAAAATGTCGCTGTTTCGTCTATACCAAAAGTAACAACCCCTGAAGCTTTGCATAATGCAGCTAAAGCAAACGATGTGCCTGCAATAAGAAGATTAGTGAAGGGTGACTCTGCTACAACAGCAATCGATGTGAATGCACTGGATGAAAATGGCGTGACCCCTTTGCATCAGGCAGCTTCGATGGGACACGTTGATGCCATTCGTTGTTTGGTAGGTGAATATGGTGCGACGGTTAATAATGCTGAAAATAAAGACTGCAAAACTCCTTTGTATGGGGCAGCCGGATTTGGACACGTTGATGCCATTCGTTGTTTGGTAGTTGAATATGGTGCGATGGTTAATGTTCAAGATAAAGACTGCAAAACTCCTTTGCATTGGGCAGCTTATAGCGGAAAAGTTGACGCCATCCGTTGTTTGGTCAAGGAGTGTGGTGCGAAAGTTGATACCATTGATGCTCAAGGTTGGACCCCCTTGCATTGGGCAGCTTATAACGTACAAGTTGACGCGATCCGTTGTCTGGTGCAAGAGTTTAAAGCAGATATGACGATTGGTGACAAGAAAGGCAAAACGCCTTATGACGTTGCGGGTAATGTTAAAACAAAACAGTTGTTACAAGAGTTAGCGGCTAATTATCCTTCTCAAGAGAATGTTGCTCAGGTTGAAAAAAATGAAAATCCAGCTGTTTCGCCAAACCTGATCCAACCAGCAACTAACATGCGCTCGAATGAAAATAAAAATCAGATTATTCAACCGCAAACGACACCTTCTTCTACAGATTCATTACAAATGTTGTTAAAACAAGGTCATACCTTATTACAACAAAAAAAATACGCAGAAGCTGAAACGTGTTTTGATGAAGCATTATTGTTAGATGAAAAAAATATAGGAAGTTGGTATGCCAAAGGAAAAGCGCTTTTGTACCAAGATGCTTTGGATCAAGCGTTAGAGTGTTTTGACCAAGTGTTGTTGTTACAACCATCTTATTTTGATGCGTGTTGTGAAAAAGCAAAGATATTAGTACAACAGGGCAAGGAGCAAGATGCAGTCTACTGCTATGATAGTTATTTAAAGCATCAACCTAAACATGTACCCGCATTAAAAGAAAAAATTAATTTATTCGCAAATCAGAACAATAAAAAAGAAATATTGAATTGCTATAACGATTTTCTAAAACACAATCCCAACGATCTAGATGTTTTCAGTGAAAAAATACTGTTTTTATTGGAACAAAGTGAAAGTGATGAAGCGCTCAATTGTATTGATGAAAGGATGAATCAAAAACCGATTGATAAAGCACTTTTTTCATTAAAAGGGCTTGTATTGTTTTTTATGAAACGGTATTCCGAAGCCAGCACACACTATACAACTGCTTTAGAAAGCTTTCCGAATGATGAAGAGTTTATATATTCGATGGCCTTTACTTATTTACAACAAAGACAAGTCATCAAGGCAGAATTATTGTTTAATAAGTTATTAAAACAAAACTCTGAATCTTTTCCACTAGCACTGCAAGGTAAAGGCTTAGCCGAACTCAATAAAAATAAAAAAGAATCTGCACAACAATATTTTGCGCAAGCAAAACAAGGAACAAAAGGAGATCCAGGAGCATTAGCGGCAATTTATTATTACAGCGGTCAAGTGTATCAGGCTTGGAACATGCAGTTAGAAGCAAAGCAGTGTTATGAACAAGTGTTACAACATGATGACAATAATTTATTGGCGAAATTGTATTTAGCGCAATTAAATAATTCTTCAAAAAATTCCTCTGAAACAAAAGTACCATCGGTTTCCGCATCAATTGAAAATAGTAATAGCAATAGTAACGAAAATAATGTTGTACCCGCTTCACCTCATGCTGCAAAAGCAACATCTTCATCTTTTGTGATCGCTTACAGCAAAATCAAAATCGGTACAAAAATTGGCGAAGGTGGTTTTGGGATTGTGTATCAAGGCGTTTGGAGTAACACCGATGTTGCG
>CAZYCO010000062.1:0-2582 GCA_964645885.1 uncultured Gammaproteobacteria bacterium | reverse complement strand
AATGTTTTAAGTTCTAAAGTGTTAGATGAATTCAATCACGAAGTTGAACTGATGGCAGGGCTACGCCATAAACATATCGTGCAACTGTATGGTGCAGTGACAGAGAAAGAACCATATTGCATGGTGATGGAATTTATGAGCGGTGGTTCGCTCTATCGTCTGTTGCAAAGTTCTATCTCTTTAAGTTGGCAACAACGTGAAACCATTGCGTTGGATATTGCTAAAGGCTTGGATTATTTGCATGAGCATAAAATTCTGCATCGTGATTTAAAAAGTTTAAACGTGTTGTTAGATGAACATCACACTGCAAAATTAGCTGATTTTGGATTAGCTAAAATCAAAGCCGATACCTCACATAGTACACAAACGCATGGCAGTGTAGCTGGTTCGTTTGCATGGATGGCACCGGAATTATTTAGTAATGAAAATTGTACTAAAGCATCTGACATGTGGAGCTATGGCATGGTGGTGTGGGAAATCACGTCTCGTACTATTCCGTTCAAAAATGCTCAACTTCCTTACATGACAACCTGTATCTTAACGAAAGACGAACCCGAACCTATTCCTACTGAATGTAAACAACAATCGCCAAAGCTTGCGCATCTCATTCAATTTTGTTGGCAAAAAGATAAAACCAAACGCGCGACTACTTCCCAAGTGATTGAGCATTTGCAAAAACCGAACGATGACTTTGTGTCACATGATAGTTATTACGCGAGTGTGCAAAGCGTTAAAGTGTCAAGACAAGAAGAAGACGATAGTTATGCCAATGTGATGAGTTTAGGGAAAAAGTAAGCTCTTCTTATTTCGAAGGTTATGCAAATGAAGCATAACCTTTTTGAAAAAGTGATGTTGTTTTGTTAGTAATTAGTTAAACAAGGTACGCCAGAAATCCAAATCCCTCGCAACAAAGACATTAATCTTCGTGCCCTGATGAATAATCAGGGTAGGTTTAATACTTCCTTTTTGTTGTAGAGTTTGTTCAGCAGTTTGGGCAAAGCTTTGTGATACCGCTTCTTGATAAGATATTTTTGAATCAGCATCTACATTTTTATCAACACCAACATTTGCAGCACCTGCACTGATTAAACTAAACAATGCAGACATTCCAAATTGTTCGAAAAAATGTTTATCAACAACAGCAGCGCTTATACCTGCTGTACCCAATGCATCTGTACCGGGTGACGTCAACTGTATATCAATATGATCGGGACGAATGGCACGTTGCCAAACAACGAATACACGTTCTTGTCCTTGTAAAATGGCATTGGTGTATTGGCCAATTAATCGTGAACCTTTTGGTAGCAATAAATTACTGCCATCTTCGGAATAAATATTATTTGCAGTCACAGCACGTATCATTCCAGGTAAATCAGATTGAATACGTGTTTCTAATGTTGCTGAAATGATTGTTCCTTGTGCAAGTGTAGTGGATGGATGTGCAATGGTAGATGCTTCAACAATTGGTGCATGTGTTGCATTCAATTGATTCATAAATTGTGTATTGGTGTCGTTTTGATTATTTCCAAGTATGGCTGATTGTGAGTCACGATTTTTAACAGAACTATTTTCACCCATCACACTCATCGGTGCTGCTAAACGCATCTTTTCCAATTTTTCATCTTCCTTATTTATATTTAGAGATGGTTTGATATCTGCTAATAGAAAAGGTTTTTTTTCTTCTTCCGGAGGTTTTATTAATTGCGGTGCAGTTAAATGTTGCGTTGTATCGGTTGATGTTACAGAAGGTTTTTCTTCTTCTAGATTTTCTTTTTTAGGAAAGAAATTAGGGAGCAATAAAGTAACAACAATCATTCCACCTAAAGCAAAAATCGTATTTTTAATGAATTGTTTTTTTAAATTTTGTTTTGCAACTGGGGTAGGAGAGATATTCTCTAAATTTTGATTCATGTTTAATTGTCCTTATAAACAACTGTAACGTCATCACCATGTCTCAAGGTGTATTGATGGTGGATACCTTGAATAAACACATAATCATCTTGGACATGGAAATTAATTAGTTGTTCGTTTTGATGGTTATCGACTGAAAAAATAGCTGGAATGACACTGTTTCGTTTGAATTTAAAAACTGTAAATCTGCCGTTATCAATTGCTTTGATAGGTGCAATTTCTTTTGAACCTGCAAATGAATAATCGTAATTCCATTGTGATGAATGTTGTAGTGCATCTGGAATATCAGCT
Source organism: uncultured Gammaproteobacteria bacterium (assembly GCA_964645885.1). GTDB lineage: Bacteria > Pseudomonadota > Gammaproteobacteria > CAZYCO01 > CAZYCO01 > CAZYCO01. The sequence goes on along the minus strand of CAZYCO010000062.1, from coordinate 380 downwards.
TTTAAAGCTTCTAATTCAGTTGCGAGCGATGACTTTTTAACATCTGGATAGTCAAATTTTAAAAAGTAAGTTACCGATTTTGATTCTGGCGTATCAGTTGGATTAGTCATCAAATGAAATTGATAAACACGTTGGTTGGTGACGACTAATAAATTGGTATTAGAACTTGGTAAGATAGGCTTTACATATAAAGTGTTTTGCGATGATTCAATCATCCATGCCAATGCATCTCCAACTTTTGCAGAAATAATATTTTCACCTTCAGAAAATTGAATGCCTGTTGCAATCAAGTGTGTGCCGTGAAGTGTTACAATTTGGTTTTGGTGGTAGGGGATGATTTTGATTCGGTGATCGGATGCGAAAGTATTTGTAGAAATAAA
>CAZYCO010000061.1:0-9526 GCA_964645885.1 uncultured Gammaproteobacteria bacterium | reverse complement strand
GAAGCGATTATAAATTATTTTGTAGTAGATCTTGGTGTTAATATCAATATTCAAGATAACCAGGGAAGAACACCATTTTTTGTTGCGACTGAAAATGAAAATTGGCGTAATTTATTATGTTTGAACTATCTTGGAGCTAATGTAAATTTAGCTGATCACCAAAATAAAACGCCTTTATCTATAGCAAACTCTTCTTATAGTGAAAATTCTAAACTCATGGTTGAGTGTTTACTTATTCTTTGTGATGCAGATCCAGAACGCGCATATTTAGACTCTTCATCAAAGAAAAAACTTATGGAAATAAAAAATTCAGCTGAAAATAAAGAAACGAAAGTTGAGATTTACAAAAAAATAGTTAGCACCGAAATAAAATCAACTAAAGCTTTTTTAGCATGGACAAAAAGTACCGGTATCCGAAAAAATAATTTTGGTAACCCAATCTATTCTGCTACATCACCAACATCATCAAATGTAAATTCACAAGAAGCACCAAGTTCTTCTTTTTCTCCAAATGCTCTAGGATCACAAAATTAATATTAATGTTGGATCCCGCGGTCTAACCGCGGGATGGCAGCCAAGAAAATTATTCAATCAAACGTTAATTCTTTAGTCGCAGATTTAAAATAACTATCGACAATTGTTTCACTTACTTCAGATAAATTTGCAGGTTGCCATTTTGGTGATTGATCTTTATCGATAATTGCAGCGCGAATACCTTCATAAAAATCATGACCATGCAAAAAGTGATAAACCATTTGATATTCCATTTGCATACATTCATCAAAATCGCGTTTTGCGCCTTCACGTATTTGTTTTAACGTTACTTTCAAACTAGTTGGCGATACTTTTTTCAGCGTCTCTAAGGTTTTATGACACCATTCATCAGTTACATCTTGTTGTAATGATTGAATAATTTCTTCAACCGAATCGAATTTAAAATGTTGATCAATTTTTGTTTTTAAATCTTTCAAATGTGAACTATCAACATGACTACTGAAAGGATGAATTACATTTGAAACAACGCGATGCGGATCGTCATTCCAATTGGCTTTTTTTAATGCCTCAATTACATCATTAAATTTTTCATGTGCGACATGGCTATCCGCCAACTCTAAAAATAAAGCATCAGCTGAGTGCACACGCGCGCCAGTTAACGCAAGATAAGTTCCAAGAAATCCAGGGCAACGTGCTAAAAAATAACTACCGCCTACATCTGGAAAAAAACCAATACTTGTTTCAGGCATAGCAAAGGTAATTTTTTCAGACACAACACGATGTGAGGCATGAACAGAAACACCAACACCGCCGCCCATATCAATACCATGAATCAGTGCTACGTATGGTTTAGTGTAATGATGAATTTGACGATTAAGACGATATTCGTGCCAAAAAAATTGCAATACATCTTGTTTAGGAAGATGTTGCGCTTCGTATAATTTTCGAATATCGCCACCCGCACAAAATGCTTTTTCACCATTAGCGCGAATCACAACCGCTTTTACATCATCATCGTGTTGCCATTTCGTTAACTCTTTTTCCAGCGCCAAAATCATTGTTTCATTCAATGCATTTAATGCTTGTGGACGATTAAGAGTAATGATTCCAATGTGATTTGATTTTTCGAATAAAATATCGGTGGTCATATAGTCCTCACAAATAAATTGAATATCCGAGCAATTGGGCTTTCGGCTAGGCGCGAACGATTGAGCAACCGGAGCGTACTTGTAGTACGTGAGGATTGCGAAAGAGTTCGCAACAACGCCGAAAGTTCAAGAGCGAAGGATATTTTTACTCCATCGTTGGCATGCTCATTTGAACCTTAGTCTTACCCGTAGGCCAACGTGAGGTAATGGTTTTACGTTTGGTATAAAAACGAATGCTTTCTGGGCCATGCATTTGGGTATCACCAAAAATTGAGCGTTTCCAACCACCGAAGTTGTGATAAGCAATTGGTACTGGAATTGGAACATTAATACCAATCATTCCAGCTTGAACTTCACTTGCGAATGTACGTGCAGTTTCACCATCGCGAGTAAAAATTGCAGTTCCATTTCCAAACTCATGTTCATTGATATAGTTCAAAGCTGTACCTAGATCCGGTACACGAACAATTGTTAATACTGGCCCAAATATTTCTTCTTTATAAATTTTCATGTTTGGTGTGACATGATCAAACAAGCAAGGCCCCATGAAGCAACCTTTCTCATATCCTTGTGGTTTGTAGTTACGACCATCGACAACTAATTTAGCACCTTCTTGTACGCCAATTTCTACGTAATCTAAAACCCGTTTTAATTGTTGCTGATTAACTAGTGGCCCCATTTCTACATCTGGTTTATCGCCTGGCCCAATTTTTAAAGTTTCCAATCGTTTTTGAATACCAGCAACTAAGTTATCAGCTGTTTGGTCACCTACTGCCACAATGACAGACAACGCCATACAGCGCTGACCTGCAGAACCATAACCTGCGCCTACAATAGCATCGAGAGTTTGTTCTAAATCGGCATCTGGCATCACAACACCATGGTTTTTAGCGCCGCCAAATGCTTGCGCGCGTTTGCCATGTTGAGTTGCGGTTGTGTAAACATATTCTGCAACTGGCGTAGAACCAACAAAACTTACGGCTTTTACAGTTGGGTGACGCAATAAAATATCAACCACATCCTTACCGCCATTTATGACATTTAGTACGCCTTTTGGTGCGCCAGCTTCAGTAAAAAGTTCCGCTAAACGAAGTGCGCAAGATGGATCGCGCTCGGAAGGTTTCAAAATAAAAGTATTGCCGCAAGCAACTGCAATTGGAAACATCCACAGAGGAATCATGGCTGGGAAGTTAAATGGTGTAATCCCAACGCATACGCCTAATGGCTGCAAAATAGAATAACTATCTACTTTGGTACCTACATTTTCGGTAAATACACCGGTCATATGGCTTTGTACGCCGCAAGCGAATTCAAGTACTTCTATACCACGTTGAATCGAGCCTTCAGCATCAACTAGTGTTTTCCCATGTTCACGGGTAATCATTTGCGCTAATTCTTTAATATTTTGCTTAATTAAGGCTTGATAAGTTAAAAGGATTTGTGAACGTTTAATCGGCGGCGTCTGTGACCATGTTTGAAACGCTTTTTGCGCAGAAGCGATAGCGTGTTCTACGTCACTAGGGGAAGCAAAAACAACTTTGCCGGATACTTCAGAAGTTGCTGGATTAATTAATGGCTCTTGATGGCTACCCGTGCCTTCGGTTACTTGTCCATCAATGAAATGTTTGACGAGATAAGTCATTTTATGTGCTCCTTACATTTTTTATCGAAAAGGATGATAAGCAAAACTATAGCCACACGCCAAATGACAATTGCCAACCGGGATTATTACTCATTAAGATTAGGAGCTCCCTTTTTTTGAATAAATACCAATAGCTATGGATGACACATTAAAACAACCTAATCTCAATTCTGACTCTAAAACAGAAGAACTCGAGCTTCTTAATAAGCAATTACAAGAAGAAATTATTATTCGTCGCGAAACGGAACACGCTCTAAGGCAAAGTAAAAAGAAATACCGGCAACTAATCGAGATAGCCCAGCAAGGCATCGCTGTTCTAGATAAAAACGGTAATATCGTGTTTGTTAACCCTTATTTAGCAGAAATGTTGGGCTATCATTATGAAGAAATGCGTTATAAGCATATTTTTTGTTTTATGACGGCTGAATATCAGATCATTTCCGAAGAAAAATTAAAAAATAGACGTCAGGGTATTAAGGAAATATATGATTTTGTATTTCAACATCGAGACGGCTCACCGGTTTATGTGTCAGTAGGCGGTGTTCCTATTTTTGATGATGACGGCGTCTATAATGGTGCACTTTCTTGTATCGTTGACATCACCAAACGAAAAAAAGCTGAAATTGCTTTAAGACAGAGCGAACAAAAATTTAGAACACTAATTGAAAGCATGGGCGACGCTTTATTCTTGTCTGATTTTTCGGGAAAACTAGTAGAAGTAAATCAACACGCGTGTCAAAGCTTGGGATTTAATAAATATGAACTCATGCTTTTATCCTTGCCTGAAATCGACATCAGTTTAACCCAAGAGAAATTTCAAAAAATTACCCAACAATTACGTGTTGGTTTAACAATCACTGACGAAGGTATTCATCGTCAAAAAAACGGTGTGACGTTCCCAGTAGAAGTTCGTTTCACTTTAATTGAATACGATAACAAACGTCTGATCATGAGTATTGCGCGTGATATTTCTGAACGCAAAGCAACTGAAGCCGCACTTGAAGAAAGCGAACGTCGTTATCGTACTCTTGCTTCTTTATCTCCTGTGGGAATTTCACACGCTGACGAATACGGTCGCATACTTTATGTCAATGAACGCTGGTGCAAAATTGCTGGTATTACTGCAAAAGAAGCGTATGGCGAAGGTTGGTTTCAAGCTATTCATCCAGATGATCGCGCTCGCGTTCATAATCAATGGCACTTTGCAGTAAAAAATCATATAGCGTTTAAAGCTGAATATCGTTTTTTACATTTAGACGGCACTATTATTTGGGCATTAGGCGAATCAATGGCTGAATATAATGAATATGGTGAAATTATCGGCTTTGTAAGCACCACCACAGACATTACTAAACATCGAGAAACTGAGGAACAACTGCAACAACATCGACTCGATATCGCACATTTTTCGCGAATCAATACCATGGGCGAAATGGCATCCGGAATTGCGCATGAGTTAAATCAACCTTTAACTTCGATTGTAAATTACATTGGTGGTTGTCTTGAACGTTTGCAAAAAATTGACTTACCTAAAGAAATTATTGATGCAATGCGGCGTGCAGCAACTCAAGCTGAACGCGCAGGCGAAATCATTCATCGATTAAAAGATTTTTTACAAAAAGGAAAATTAACCAAAACCAAAATTGATATTAATCAAACTATTTTGGAAGCAATGTCGTTATTAGATTATGAAATTTCTAAGGCATCTGTTGATGTAGTGATGAACTTATCTTCTGAACCAATTTATTTACAAGCAAGTAAAATCCATTTTGAGCAAGTAATTTTAAATGTGGTACTGAATGCGATTGAAGCTATGGTTGAAGCAAATTCTAAAAAACGATTGTTATCAATCACAACTGAAAAAAATACAGAAAATCGTGTAATTATTAAAATTCGTAATACTGGCCCTGGGATGTCAGCATTAGTGATAAAACAAATTTTCAATCCTTTTTTCACTACTAAAGAAATGGGCATGGGCATGGGGCTTTCAATATCACGCTCTATCATTGAAGCGCATAATGGTCATATTATTGCTCAATCATTTGATGATGGCGTTGAATTTTTAATAGCCTTGCCTCTTCTTGAGGAGAATAGCGATGAATCATGAAGCAACTGTTTATGTTATTGATGACGATATTGAAGTGACTGAATCACTGCGTTGGCTGATTGAATCAGTGAATTATAAAGTCGTCACTTTTCCAAATGCCGAAGCCTTTTTACAAACTAAAAATATTGAAGAACCAGGTTGTTTAGTACTCGACATGCGTATGCCAAATATTAGTGGCTTAGAATTACAGGAAGCACTTAACCAACAACAGATTAAAATTCCTATTATTTTCATTACAGGGCATGGCGATATTCCAATGGCAGTACGTGCAATGAAAGCTGGCGCAATTGATTTCCTAACTAAACCAGTCAATAACCAAATCTTGCTTGAAACTATAAATAAAGCGATTAAACGTAGTATCCAGCAACAAAAAACGTCTGAAAAAAATGCAGAATTAAATGCTCGCATTCATCAACTGACTCCTCGCGAGCGCGAAGTAATGGATTTAATGGTATTAGGTAAACATACCAAAGCAATCGCGAATGAATTGCAAATTAGTCCTAACACAGTAGAACTTCATCGCGCCAAAGTCATAAAAAAAATGGGAGTAAAAACTGTTGCAGAACTAGTTGCATTAACAATCAGCAAAGAAGGAATTGCTGAAAATTAACAACCACTTACTATAAATATCGACTTATTCTGGCACTTCTATAAAAAGTTAGCTCATTTTAAAGGTGTTCTTATTGAGTAGAATCCCCTAAAGAAGCTAATTATTTTTATAGGGGGAACAATGCATACATCCTCCAAAATCATGATCGTAAGTCATGCTTTTTTATTCATTCATACAATTTCAGCATTAATTAAACACAGTAATTTTTCTCAATCTGTACTATCTTGCCAACCGCAAAAAGCTATTGCCAAAATACGGGAATCAAAACCAACTACTATTATTTTTGAAATTCCATGCTCTGATTTTTCTATACTCAATTTGTTACACAAAATTCATAAGCAATATCGTCATATTAAAATTATTGTTATTACTGATAATCTAGCCCCTGCTTTTCTTATTCATTTATTTAAAATCAAAATTTCGGGCTGTATTTCAAAATATTGCAGCTTAAATGAATTCCAACAAGCACTTAGTCATAAAAATGATAAAAAAATTTTTTATGATGAAACAATCTTTAACTTACTGCCTGCATTACGAGATAAAAGGTTAACTAAGATAAATTTATTAACCAGACAAGAATTTCAAATTGTAGTCATGCTTGCTCATGGCATTAAAACCCATGAAATATCAAAACAATTACATTTGAGTTGCAAAACCATTAGCAGCTATCACACACAAATTTTAAATAAGTTAAACCTGGAACATAATATTGAAATTGTACAATTTATTTATCAGCATGATTTGCTGCTGTTACCGATGAAATTCTCGAGGTTTGTCAGCTAAAAATTTTTCAATATAGAACACTGCTTTGTCGATCAAACTATAGAGGTCTGTTTTTTCTGCGTATTCAAAACAATTTTGTTTTAATTGTTTTAGTAAATCATGATCCAACATTTCAATTAATTGTTGATCCATTATTTTCTGTTCAAAAGGCGAAGGTATCACTTTACCTACGCGCGCCTGTTGTACATGAAATGCATAGCCGCAATTATCTGTAACTAAAGAAGGTACACCGCAGACTAGTGCTTCTATAATAACTGTGCCGGTATTTTCTTTACGTGCAGGATGCACTAATAAATCAGCAGCTGCGAAATAAGGTACGATATTTTCAGTAGCATTTATAAAACTAACTTCATGTTCAACATTTAATTTATTCGCTAATCGTTTATAGATTTTAGAATCATCAGCGCCAATAATAATTAATTTTACTTTGTTATTAATTTTCTTCTTTACTGTAGATACAGCTTGAATAGCGCGATCCACCCCTTTTGTTTTAAAACTAGATCCAATCATCAGTAACAAAAAATCATTTGCCGATAATTCATATTGCTGCCTTAGTTTATTGCGTACAGATTGTGCATCTGTTGGTAATTTTCGATCAGGTGCTACACCTGGTGGCAAAATAAACAATCTGATTTCTTGAGTTTTATAAAAAATTTGATAAATGATTTTCTCTCTAGGGGAAATAAGTAATATTTTAGTATTTGAATCGGTTGAAAATACTGATTTTTCTAGTTTGGAAAAACTACGATATCTTGGTAACAATTTTTTAAAAAAATTCTTTTGATATTTCTCGTCACCAATAAAACAGCCATCAGCAGCATAATAAACATCCAAACCAGGCATTTTGTTGAAACCAATAACTAAATCAAAAAAATTATTTTTTAATTTTTGCTGGACTATTTTGGCAAAATGTTTAGCTCTAGATGAATTGGTTAAGCCTTTTTTTGGCAAAATTTCGACTTGCATCCAAGTCGGAATTTCTGCTTCCCAACTCATGGTGTAAACATGAATTGAATGACCTTTGTCATAACATGCTTTTGCAATTCGCATAAAATCACGCTGCAAACCACCATAAGGGAAATAGCGGAATAAACAAAAAACTAGTCGAGCCATATTTGCTCCTATTTTTTCTTTTCATTTAAAATTGAAATCAAAAATCGTTTTAGATAAGACCATAAAAAAATATGCTTTGGGAAAATTTTTATTGCTTGTATGTAGAGTTGCTGAGCTTTTTTGTATTGTTCTGCTTTATAAAATTGTCGGAATAAAGATAAATACAATCTACTTTCAAATTCTTTGCGATATTTTTTTAAATGAACAGGCATTGCTGCATGCTCAAATAACAATGCTGTTAATAATCCAGTTTGATTCATATCTGGCATAGAATGACGCAAACTATCTTGATGTTTATTTACTGCAACCAAAATATCATTAATCGCAACGCTTGATAAATTCGCCAGCATTAAAGCAAAAAATAAAATATCTTCTCTACCTTTTAAATTCTGCGGGAAATCAAATTCTTTTAACGCTGATTTTTTAATAGCATAAGCACCATTTGCTAATGAAATTTTTTTACGGATATACGATGAAAAATTATATTCACAATTATTAGTTATTCGATTTGATATACTTTCTTTACGTTTACCTTGTGCGCTGATAGTAATGTGACGGCCAATAATCAAATCAACATGATGTTCATTAATAGCTTTAGCCAATATATTTAGCGCTTGATCTTTTAATGCATCATCAGAATCTAGAAAAATAATATAATCGCCTTGAGCTTGTTTTAAGCCATTATTTCGCGCAGCAGCTGGGCCAGCATTTTGTTGATAAATATAATGAAATTGTTCCCGATATTGATGTGAATATTCTGAAGCAATCGTTTTTGTATGATCAGTTGAACCATCGTCAACTAAAATAACTTCAAAATCTTTATAGTTTTGCTGAAATAACGAATCCAAGTTATTTTTAAGATAATTTGCATAATTAAAGGTGGGAACCACAATGGAAAATTGCATAAAAACGATGCTTTTTTTCAGTTTTCAAGATGAAAGCATTATGACACCGGCACTACAAATTGTTAACATCCCATTTATTTGGGTTTGTAAAAGGGCTTAAAAATGATCCTTGTCACTGGCGGTGCTGGATATATCGGCAGCCAAGTTGTTAAACAATTAATAGATCTAAACGAAAAAGTTTTGGTACTTGATAATCTAAGTACCGGTTCAAAAGAAGCGATTAAAAATGTTCCTTTTGTTCAAGGCGATGTAGGCGATAAAGCATTACTAAAATCAATTTTTAATGATTATCCTATTGATGCTGTTATGCATTTTGCAGCCTTTACTGCAGTAGAAGAATCTACTCGATTTCCAACTAAATTTTTCCAAAACAATACCTGCCAAACTTTACAGTTATTAGAAACTTGCATTGAACATCAAATTCCAAATTTTATTTTTTCATCTACTGCTGCAGTTTATGGCAATTTGCATTTGCATAAGATTATAGAAACTGATTCTTGTTCGCCAATTAATCCTTATGGTGAATCAAAATTAATGGCTGAAAAATTAATCGAGCAATGCACGAAAAATAGTCATACCCGATTTGTCACTTTACGCTACTTTAATGTTGCTGGCGCTGATCCAGGTTTAAGGATTGGCCCTTATCAAAAAAACTCAACGTTATTAATTCGCAAAGCACTACAAGTTGCTCTGCAAGTTGAACCAACACTTATGATTTTTGGA
>CAZYCO010000060.1:7956-9559 GCA_964645885.1 uncultured Gammaproteobacteria bacterium | reverse complement strand
AGCCTTGTATAATATTTTTTATTTCAAATGCTTAATTCTTACCTTATATAGTCACAATTTAATTGAGAAATTTTATATGCTTATTTCTTTATATACGGCGCTTTTAGCAATTCTGTTCATCATGTTAAGTATCAACGTGATACGGACTCGTAGAGCGTTTAAGGTCGCAGTTGGTGATTTGAATAATTTTTCCATACAAAGATGTATTCGTGCCCAAGCAAACTTTGCTGAATACACGCCTATCTTTTTAATTATGTTGGGATTAGCAGAATACAATGGCATGTATGCTTATCTCGTACATCTATTCGGATTGATCTTTTTATGCGGTCGAATGAGTCATGCTTATGGGTTGCTAAAAGCCGAAGAGTATGAAAATGGAATATTGTTGCGAGGTGTGCGTTATCGAGTCTTTGGTATGCAATGCACATTTATTTCAATTGCTATATTAGCATTCGTTCTTTTGTATCAATTTTTTATTTAACGCGTACTTAGATAAAGTTGGTTAATAAATCATTAATGAAGAATCTAATAAAATAATACTTATTTTATAGCTTTTTCATCTTTCTTATTATGCCAACACTTAGTCAAGTCATTCATCAATTAGAACAATTTTCCGATCAAGAACCTAACCTTGTAGAAATAATCGATTTATATAAAGAAATTGAAAAAGATAAAAATCTTTTTCAGTTAAATGTTTTATTAGATGAAATAAGAGATAAAACTACCGTTTTATTTATGCAATCAATTATCAAAAATAACCAACTTTTGATTCAAGCTTCACATCAAGTTCTAATTTCATTAGCAGAATTATTTCCTACTAATCCAGAAGTCGAAATAAATGCAGAAAATAAAGTAGTCATATGTACAGGTGAGCAATTAGATATACATGAAATCTTTGTTTGTCATCAACAACGAGACGCTATTGATCAGTTGGGCGAAACAAAAGATGAAAAATTTTTAGTTAATCCAAATACATATCGTGTATTTCATTTTGAAGATGCTGTACGTATTCAAGCAATTGCTAAGCAAAGAGGATTGAGATTTAGCAATTTAAAAATAAATATAGAGCAAGGTAGAAAAATTTATTCGATAATTTTAACTGCAATGCATACTGAAAATTTTGATTTTCTTCCTAAAGGTTTAGAACAACTTTTAAATGAATATCCTAATTTGATGCGAACATTGATCGCATTTTGCGATGTACCAGTTAATGAAATTTTGTCAACTACCAAACAATATTTAGCGCTGCTAAATGTAATGTTCACTGAAAAACAGATTATCTTTTGCATTAATGCATTAGGTTTTGGATTCGAACAATTATGTAAGCTGCTACCATCAGAGCGGATGGAAATTTTGCAAAACCAAGAAGCAATCTTTACTTTAATTCGCTTGGTTGCAATGCCATATGATGAAATAAAACAATTACCTTTAAATATACGTTTATTGCTGCTTAAAAATTATAAAAATTTCAGTGAGTTATGTGCTTACAAATGTAATCAGAATGGTTGGAGCACACTAAATTATTATGATTTATTAGAACTTCCTTTTACGGTATTACATGAAATATTAGTAAATTGTGAACCTGAACAATTATTAAAATTTT
>CAZYCO010000060.1:7013-7918 GCA_964645885.1 uncultured Gammaproteobacteria bacterium | reverse complement strand
AAATATTTTTTTCATGGAATTAAATTTAGATCAACAATTAGAAGTGTTGGCACATAAAGATGAAATTTCTAAATTGATTAAAAATTTTAATGTCAATTTAGTAGATTTTTATAAAAGAATTTCGAAAAAAAATCGTTTGATGTTGTATGAAAATGCAGAAGAAATGTCTTTGTTATTAGAAAAATTACCGGTTGATTTTGATTTGTTCGTTTTACTTTCAGCTCAACCGCCATTGTCAACTAAATGTCAAATTAGTTGGGCGTTCTTTAGAGGTATAAATAGAGAAGATGTTTGGTTTGAAATGCTTCGAGTAATTCTAGAAAAGAAAGAAATGTTGGTTTGGATTGAACAACAGCAAATTGATTTAGCTTTGCTATTAAATTTACCGGTTGAACTACTAAAAATAATTTCTTCTAATTTAGATAAAATCTCTCAATATGTACCTGAATATATTTCTGCTGAAGCATTTTTAAAATTAGAACCAAAACTACTAGAACAATTATTAAAATATCCAGAATCAGATCAATCTCAAAAGTTTCTGGCCGAAATTCAAGCGTCATCTATGACTCAATATCAATGTAATTAATTCATTTTTTGTTTTAGCATTGCTACTTCATTTAACTAATGGGAGATAACAATGCAAAAAGAAGATGAAGTATTAGCTCAAATCCGTACGCAACATGAATCATCAACCATAAAGCCAATCACAAAACCCTCATCTGTACTTGTTTCAGAGCAAGTTGGTTCTTATCAGCAAATGCTGAATGGATTTAGCGCAGCATCCAGTCAGGTTGATTTAGAGAAAGAATCAAAATCATCAGCAGAACAACCGGTGTTTAATAATGAATATAAATTTGATCAATTAAAATTAACTCAAAAGACAGTGCCACAGCTGTCTGGTTTGC
>CAZYCO010000060.1:0-6996 GCA_964645885.1 uncultured Gammaproteobacteria bacterium | reverse complement strand
AGATATAACCTCATATAACATTTCTAATTCTGAATCTATTATAGGATTTAAATTTAATAAGATTTAAATAATAATTTAAACGCAGATGAGCATTGTAACCATCTGCGTTACACATTTATTTCATTTTATTTATTAATTCAGCAACTAACTTGCCTACATCTGCAGCAGATTTTGGATTTTGTCCAGTTACAATCCGATCACTAACTGTTGTGTTGTTGCTCCAATTAGGCGCAATTTTAATCGATGCACCATGTTCAGTTAATTTATCAGCTAATAAAAAAGGCACGACATCAATCATGCCGACTTCTTGTTCTTCTTCATTGGTAAAACAAACAATAGTTCTACCATCAACTAAATATTTGCCATTTGAAAGCCGAACATTAATTAATGCAGCAGGCCCGTGACATACAGCGCCTATCACGCCACCTTGTTCATAAATAGCAGTAGTTAATTTTGCAAGTTGCTTATCGTTTGGAAAATCCCACATTGTGCCATGTCCGCCTGCAAAGATAATTGCACAATAATCTTTAGGATTGATTTGCTCAGGCTTCAATGTATTTTCAATGTTTGCCATTAAGAGTGAATCATCTAAAAATTTTTTATTTTCCGGATCAGTGGTGTCGCGTGTTTTTTCATCCATCGGCGCTTTACCACCTTTTGGACTAACAAAATCTACTTCAATATTTGCTTCTTTTAATTTGAAAAATGGATGAGTAACTTCAGCTAAATGATAACCAGTTTTTTTGCCAGTACTTCCTAACTTATTATGACTTGTTACAACAATAAGTGCTTTTTTCATTATTAGCCTCCATGTGAAAAATTATTTATTCATCCATAAATTTGCTTGTGTTAAAGCTAAACGCTGAAAAGATTTCGTTTTTTTTAATTTCTCGCGCAGTAATTTACTATCATTGTTTTTTTCTAAAACAATTTTTTTTATTTTTGTGAGATATTCTAAGTTACCAAGCGTTTTAGCATCATGCTTAATTGCTTCGATTAATGATAAAAGATCTTGATCAATAGCTATTGGTTTCAAAGCATAAGGATCAATAATTACGCCATCAAAACCATAGCGTATTGCTTGAAATCGATTGTAATTATAAATAATAGGATCAAAAGCGATTGGTTTTATTGGTTTCTTGGTTAAAAGATAATGAGCCAGTGTTTGCGCGAAAGCTGCTAATAATACTGCTCGTTTTAATGTTAATGGTGTATCGCAAATCCGAATTTCAACTGTGCCAAATTCACCTTTAGGCCTGATATCCCAATAAATATCTTTCATACTTTTAATAATATTGACGCGCCGCAATTTTTTATAATAGCTAGAAAAATCGGTCCAATTTTTCATTAAGGGCATAAAACCACTGGTAGCGAAATTAGCAAAAATATTTAAACGCGCTGAATCAAATGACGTGTCCACACCTTGGTAAAAAGGCGATGAAGCACTTAGTGCAATAAAATGCGGAATATATCGTTCTAATACTTGTGTTAAATAAATTGCTTGCGTGCTGTTACTGCAACCAATATGAATATGTTGGCCAAAAACAGTATGTTGCTTTGCTAAATAACCATGACGTCTAGATAAATTTTTAAATCTTAATGTTGGAAAAATTTTGCGATGTTTCCATAATTGGAATGGATGTGTACCACCACCGGCAAACAGAATATCTAGTTCTTCACTTTGTTTAATCATAAATTTTCGAATTTTTAACATTTCTTTTAATAAATCAGCTGGATGAAGATGAGCAGAAGAGTTTAATTCAATCATGCTTTGAGTAAGTTCAGGTTTAATATGTTTGGTATATGCAGTTCCTCTAATATTTCTAATTAAATCTTTCGCCCGTTCAAATAAATTACCGTTTTGTGGGTTAATAATTTGTAGTTCTAATTCAATGCCAAGGGAGAAAGGTTTAGACGCTTTAAATGGTAGTTGTTTCATTTTTTTAGTCTCCCTATAAAAGATGAATTTACTTAAGTATTGACTATTAAATTCAGTTCTGCCTTTTATGAAGATTTGCTCTCATTTTTGCATTTGTATTTTCGCAGTTTGTTCTATATATTTTGAATAATGATTGTTAGGACACAATCATGGTTTTTTTTAACATGGAGGAGTTACTTTATGGTGACATCGAAAGAGCGTAAAACTTATTTATTTATTCGCCATTATATTCTGCGTCATGGTGGAGAAGCGCCAACTGAAGCAGAAATTGCAACAGGAATAGGTATTACGTCTAGAGGAACAGTTCATCGCTACGTTAAATCATTAGCGACTCAAGGATTGATCGAAATTATTCCTAATAAAAAGCGTAATATTCGTTTATCACAAGAAAGAATTCTGCCTCACATCACCTTACCAATCATTGGAAAAATTGCAGCAGGTAGTCCAATCGAAGCTTTGGAAGAAGGTCGCGTTTTGGATTTAACAGAACGTTTATTAGGGCCAAATCGCTTTGTATTTGAAGTAAAAGGCGATTCAATGATTGGCGATAATATTTGTGATGGTGATTATATTATTTGTGAAACTAGAACCGAGGCTGAGCAGCAAGAAATAGTTGTCGCTGTCATTGATCAGCAAGAAGTCACATTAAAACGATTGCAGCGCAATACTGACAACACCATTACTTTGCTTTCTTCTAATCCGCTTATTTCTCCAATGGTTTATCAAGCAGATCGAGTCAAAATTCAGGGTGTGTATATTGGTTTACTACGGTTAGGGGAATTAAGTCGGAAAATTCACGCATAAATAAAGGTTTTGCAAATTGAGTAAAGTTTTAATTATTGAAAAGCAGGCGATAGTCGCCGAAGCGTTCGCAGCATTAATAAGAAGTCATGCCAAAATAAAAATAATTAATAAAACTAGACTTGATAGAGCGTTGCAGCAGGTTAAGCAAGTTCGTCCCGATATTGTTTTGATTGAAATTGCCAGTCAAGCGATGACGGGATTGAATGTGATTTATCGGCTATTAGCTTTTTCTACGAAAATAAAAATTATTGTTGTTACTGAGAACAGGAATCCAATTGTATTAGCGCAAACTTTGAAATTAGGAATTTCAGGTTTTGTTACAAAAAATTGCTCAGCTGAAGAATTATTAAAAGCAATTGATAATGCTTTTGCTGGTAAGCAATACATCGAAACATCTTTAGCAGAACAATTAGCTACAGCAGTAGTTGAGCGAAAAAGCAACCCATTTCAAAATTTATCGACCCGCGAATTCCAAATTTTATTTATGCTAGTGCATGGCAAAAAATTTAAAGAAATAGCTGTATCGTTTGGTGTAAGCGAGAAAACCATCGCTAGTTATCACAGTAGGTTATTAAGAAAAGTAGGGGTGAGCACCAATGCGATGCTCGTTCGATTGCTACATGAATATGATTTAATCGAAGATAAAACCATTGTTTTGCCTTCCTCAGGAACATCACGCTAAATATAAAAAATACTCAATACTCAAAGACTCAGTGCTGACAGTTTAAAAAAACCGGTTATGATAGATCTATCATCTATTTTTACGGGCGATAAAAACATCATGGCTTTAATTAAAACCCCAGAAGAAATCGAAAAAATGCGTGTCGCAGGGCGCCTTGCTGCTGAAGTATTAGAAATGATTGAGCCGCACATTAAAGAAGGTGTTACTACTGAAGAAATCGATCGCTTATGTCATGAGCACATTGTCAATAAACAACAAGCTATTCCAGCTGCGCTTAATTATGGATACCCGCCTTTTCCCAAATCAGTTTGTACTTCTATCAATCATCAAGTTTGCCATGGTATTCCAGGGCCAAAAGTGCTTAAAAAAGGCGATATTCTTAATTTAGATGTGGCAGTAATTAAAGATCGATATTTTGGCGATACCAGCAGAATGTTTATTGTTGGTGAGCCTTCTGTATTAGCTAAACGCCTGTGCCAAGTTACGCAAGAGTGTTTATATATCGGTATCTCTTTAGTTCGTCCTGGCGCATATTTGGGCGATATTGGTGCTGCTATTCAATATTTTGCAGAAAAAAATCGATTTTCAGTGGTGCGTGAATATTGTGGCCATGGCGTAGGTGATAAATTTCACGAAGATTTACAAGTATTGCATTATGGTACGCCACAAACTGGTGAAAGATTAAAACCAGGTATGACGTTTACCATCGAGCCTATGATTAATGCTGGAAAACGACATGTAAGATTATTACCTGATCAATGGACTGTTGTAACAAAAGATCACAGCCTGTCAGCGCAATATGAACATACAATTTTAGTGACAGAAAAAGATTTTGAAGTGTTAACAATGCGCCATGAAGAACAAGCATTATTTAACGATCAAGAATCATTCAAACAAAAATATCAAGCAATGGTTCAAGATGTTTTTAAAACAATTATCCTATAATGAAGATGCGGCAATTCGTAATTGACCCAATCATTGTTACTAGTGATTTTTTGCAAAAAAATTCCTGCCAAAAATTTTTACAACATTGTCAAAATAGATTTAAAGCTTTATTTCTAGAACGAAAGCCAGTGCCTTTTTTAATGCAACAACATGTTGCTGTGGTAGATGAATTATTACGTTACGCCTGGAAAAAACATATTCTTCAAACGGAATCGCTTTTCCTTATTGCAATTGGCGGTTATGGACGCGGTGAGTTACACCCATATTCCGATATCGATTTATTGATTCTCTCAAAACAACCTTTAAATGAATTGCAACAAAACTATATTCACCAATTTGTG
This sequence comes from uncultured Gammaproteobacteria bacterium, assembly GCA_964645885.1. Taxonomy (GTDB): domain Bacteria; phylum Pseudomonadota; class Gammaproteobacteria; order CAZYCO01; family CAZYCO01; genus CAZYCO01. The sequence goes on along the minus strand of CAZYCO010000060.1, from coordinate 2,285 downwards.
CAATTTTGTTGGGATATTGGTTTGGAAATTAGACACAGTGTACAAACAACACAACAATGCTTTGAATTAGCAAAGCAAGATGTAAGTGTATTCACTAATTTATTAGAAGCGAGTTTATTAGAAGGTGAAGAACCATTTCTAAATAGCTATTTGCAAGAGGCTATAGCTAATTGCTGGAATAATTCGAATTTTTATCACGAGAAGATGAATGAACTTTATCAAAGACATCATAAATATGGTGGTAATTTCAGCAATTTAGAACCCCATATTAAAAATGGGCCAGGTGGTTTAAGAGATATTCATACTGTTTTTTGGTTAGCAAAGAAAATTTTGTCAATAGAAACAATATTTAAAAAAGACGAATTAAAAGATTTATATAATGCTCGAGATTTATTATGGCAGATCCGCTATGCGTTACATTTTTTTGCAGAGCGCAAAGAAGATAGATTGTTATTTGATTACCAAAAAAAGTTAGCTGATTTTTTTGAGTTTCATGGTGAAACCAGTAATTTGGTTGTTGAGCATTTCATGAAACATTTTTTTGTAAATCTTAAACCGCTTCAGGAAGTATTAGAACTTGCGTTTCAAATTTTTCATGAAACTTTAATCAAAGAAAATAAATTTATTTATCAAGATGATTTATTTTCTATTTCTGCTCAACATGTTCTAACTATTTATAATGAGCAGCTTTTTCAGCAATCATCAGATAATTTAGTTAAATTATTTCTTTTGATAGCAGGACAAGAAAAAGTTGAACGCTTAAGTGCAAACACAATCAGAATGATTCGAGAAAATAGAAATTTAAGCAAAATAAACTACCAACTATTTTTGCAATTATTGAAGCAGCCAGGATCCGTAGATAATGCTTTAATATTTATGAATCGTTTCGGAGTGCTAGGATATTTTATTGAGCCATTTCAAAATATTGTTGGTCAAATGCAATATGATTTATTTCATATTTATACAGTCGATCAACATTCATTATTTGTTGTAAAACAACTTTGTTATTTTCGAGAATTAGAAAGCAAAAAAAATTTTTTACTTTGTTATGAATTAATGACTTCAATTCAAAAACCAGAGTTACTTTTTATTGCTGCAATATTTCATGATATTGGAAAAGGGCAGGAACGAGATCATTCTGAATTAGGCGCGGAATATGTAGATATATTTTGTCAAAATTTGAATTTAGATAAACAAGATATAGCACTTGTTAGTTGGTTAGTAAGAAATCATTTACTTATGTCTCAAACCGCTCAAAAAAATGATATTTATGATCCAGATGTGATTGAGAGATTTATGAATCAAGTTGGTTCGGTTGAAAGATTAAAATACTTATATTTGTTAACAGTAGCAGATATCTGTTCAACTAATCCAAAATTATGGAACTCATGGAAAGATACGTTGCTACAAGAATTATTTCGTGCAACTCAATTGATGTTTGAAAAGCAAAATAATAAGTTATTCATTATAAAACAAAAGAAGCGACAAGCATTAAAGCAATTACTTGCTGAATTTGCTTTTAAAGATGTTAAAAAAGTATGGCGAATTTTTGATAAAGATTATTTTTTAAGAGAAACAAACTCTAGTATTGCATGGCAAATTAAAAGCTTAGTGCAATTAAAAGATTTTAAACGTTTGCCTTTTATTTCTATTCGCGCACAAATAGAACAAGGTGCAATTGAAATTTTTATTTTAAGCAAGTATCACGTTAATTTATTTGCAATTACTACAACAATCTTAAGCAATTTGTCGTTTAATATTGCAGAAGCAAATATTCGCGTAACAAAAGATAGGTTATGTTTAAGTTCCTATGTCGTATTAATGTCTGAAAAATTTGAAGATTTACCTGATACAAATTTTGAACATTTAAAGAGCATGTTAATTAAATATTATAATTCTCCTGAGAATTTACCTACTTATCGAACAAGGCGAATTCCAAGAGAATTAAAACATTTTTTATGTCCAACAGAAGTTAAATTTTCTGATGATAAAAAAAATAAACGTACAAAACTCGAACTAGTTAGTTTGGATCGTCCTGGGTTACTTGCTCAAATTAGCCAAATATTTGTAAAGCAACATATTCAATTGCAAATGGCGAAAATTATGACAATGGGTGAAAAAGTAGAAGACGTTTTTTTTATTACAGATATGCGTAATGCGGAAATTTTAAGCTTAGAAAAGCAAACAGAATTAAAAGATAAAATTTTAAAGATATTGAAAGAATATGAACAACCGAGCTTTTTCTAAAATTTGGATTGTGGTTATTTTAGTGGTTATTTTTGCTG
>CAZYCO010000059.1:5185-9735 GCA_964645885.1 uncultured Gammaproteobacteria bacterium | reverse complement strand
CAGATTGACCATTGAATTCTGGATGCGTACTCACAGTTAATATCGAATAACCATTCGCTAATAACGTTGGATAAAAATGAATCCGTTGTCTACGGACTGCAAAATGCAATAAATCAGGATCATCGCCGCCTGCATTTTTATAAAATTGAAATAATTCAGATAAGTTATTTTTGTTTTGGTTATCTTCAAGGTATTGTAATGCCCATTGCATAATAGAACGTTTGCCAAATGTAATGCTCACTGGTGGTTTATAAACAGGCTGTTGTTCTATATTTTCTTGAACGATAGGTTGATTATTATTATCACTCATATTTGATTGCGCAATTTTTTGATATTTCTCTAAAAAATTTGCTTTAAATTTACGATAAAATTCTAACTGCGCTTGTAACAATTTATTGATATCACTTGCTTGTAACCAACTGTGGCTCAGCAATTCATCATTGTCTGAAGTGATAGGCAACCCTAATTTGATTAACTCAATTGCTAGTTCCAGCTTTTGCTGCTCGATGGCTGAAGTCAAATAAGAGCCGGTAACAAACTCAGTAGAACGGCCAATATAAGTAAATATTGCTGTAATTAACAATAATACGTCCTGCCGTTCACTAGCAGTAATGGCAAGATTCAATAGGTCTTTAGGATCTTTGTTTGTAAAATCAATTTCTTCAAGATTATTTTTATAGTAAGTCAATTGCTGTACTAGCAGTGTGTTTTTGATGTCAAACATTTTTGTTAAATTATAAGGCGTATTTTTAGCTCCATTAATAGCAGTAACAATAGAATAATCATCGTGGATTAAATCTGCGTATAAGCACTGAGCTTCACATTGTACTGCTTTATGTAATAACAAAGGATCGCGGTGCTTTAAGGTTTGCTGCCATTCTTTTTTGTATGCTTTATTGGTTGTAAATAATACTGATAATTCTTGTGCGGAAATTGCTTTGTCAATTTCATTTGTTTTGCTAGTAGCAATGGTCCATTGCTGTTGGATCTTATACAGTGAGTACATTGCACTTAGTTCGTCTGCTGTAAGTTTTAGTATAGGTGTACTGGTAGCTTTACTATGCGCGATTATCATCCAATGAATGATAGATTGCTTACCCCTTAAAATATTGGAAAGTGGTTTATAAATTTTGTTATTGTTATCGTCTTGCTGAGTAATAACTTGCGACGCTTCTGCTGTTTGGAAATATTGCAATTGTGCGCGTAATAAGCGATGAAGCGTGTCGGAATTTTTTTCTGCTTCGGTATAAATCAAATCATCATCGGTAACCGATGGAATACCAATCTGAATTAATTTTTCAGCGAGATCGATTTTATTTTTTTCTACTACTTCTAATAAATATTTACTGTACTCTTTTCGTTTTTCAATCGGCACTAATCTGAACAGATCAACAACCAGTTCAATTACTTCCTGGCTGTCAGCAAATTGGATAGCCAGTTGTAGAACACGGAATTCTCTCGCGTTGCTATAATCGATCTGCTTAATGTCCTTATAGTAGTTTAATTGTGCAAGCACTAATATTTTTCGCTGCTCATCATCCTGAGCATTATCATACGCTGTACCTGAGCCCGTAACAGCATTCGCCGTTAATATATGATAATGATCAGCAATTAAATGCTGGGCTACTTTCATTTTTTTATTCTGCACAGCACAATGCAGTAAATCAGGATCATTACCTTGGTTGGCAGTATAAAGATCATAAAATTTAATGACTTTATCTTCGGCATCTTCCCCTGTTAAATATTGTGTTGCCCAATGCACGATTGAACGTTTGCCTTTCACGATATTGGATATAGGTGCATACGTTTTTTCGCTAATGTTATTATTATCATCAGTAGCGCTAATTTTTATCTCTTCTCTAGCTACAGGTGATTGGAAGTAAATTAACTGTGCACGTAACAATCGATTAATATTAACTGCATCAGATGAAGCTTGGTTTAAAATTTCATCTTGATCCATTGTCAAAGGAATGCCGAGATCAATTAGTTGTTCAGCAAAATCAATTTTATTTTTTTCAACTACTTTGAATAAAAAGTCACTGTAATCTTTTCGTTTTTCAATCGGTATTAATTCAAACAATTGCAGCAAAATTGCATTGATTTCTTTATCTTTATCTTCGGCAAAATCAATAGCAAGAATTAGAACCGCATAACTAGTGTCATCTTTATAATCAGATTTTTGAATATTTTTATAATGGGCTAATTGCGCTAACAATAACGCTTTCTTTTTAATATCATCCGTGCCACATAAACTATATGCAGATTGACCATTGAATTCTGGATGCGTACTCACAGTTAATATCGAATAACCATTTGCTAATAATGTCGGATAAAAAAAGATACGTTGCCACTTAACTGCAAAATGCAATAAATCAGGATCATTACCACCAGCTGCTTTATAAAGCTGATAAAGATTTTCTATATCATCGGACAAAAGTTTGTCTTGTTCTTTATTATCAGCAATAAAATATACAATCGCCCATTGCATGACACTCTTTTGTCCTTGCAAAATTCCAAGCGTTGTTTGTTTCAATGTGTAGTAGTTCAACAAACCTTTCAACAATAAATTAATAAAGCGAGTGACATAGTTTTTATTCTGATCTGTTTTATCCGTATTTAATGTCGCTTCAAGAACATCTAGAACTGAACCCTTGCCTTCTTCTATAGGTTCGATTGGCGAGACGCCTAAACTGATTAAATGCAATGCCACTCCCGAACGGTTATTAAGCGCTGCTGATTCCAAGTATGTTTTGAAGTTAAAATTGGCTTGAGAATCTGTTCTGGGTTGAGATGGATTAAGTTGAGATAACAGAGTTAATAACCGCGCTCTAATCTCACTATCATCTGGATATTCAATAGCTAATTGGATAAAACCATTTAAATTAGCACTGTATTCTCTTCTGTCAGGAAAATCGGGATGGATATAGTATGCAAGCTGCTGAAGGATCAACGTTTTCTCAAAATCTGTAGTTTTGGTCCTATCAATAACCCTTGTCCCTTGGTTGTTTTTCTCCATGATGTTGCATCCCAAATTAATGAGATACTTTGTAACTTCTGGTTTTCCAGCGATTGCTGCGTGATGTAAATAAAAAAATTCACCTTTAAGATTTTCTGTTATTAAACCAGTATGTAGTTCCAAAAACTTAATAATGGTTTCTTCTTTAGCAAAATTCCTAATGAGCCAGTGAATTAAAGTCTCTTCTTCCTGATAGTTATTATTATTGTTATTAGATATCGTTGTTGTTTTTTCTTTAGACTTGATTTCTCTTAATACCACTTCAGGCTTGGATTCCTTAATGGCGATATAATAGTTGTATTGCGCATTCACTAACTGATCAATTGAAACTAAAATAGCTTCTGCTTTTCCTGTTTTTTCAAGCTTTTCATTATAAGCAGTAAGCCAATCAAGCCAGGATTGATTGAGCTTTTCTTTTTTAGAGTTAATTTTTAAATCACATGTAGCTGGATAGCTAATTAACCATTTGACCTGTCCGGCCAGTAATCTATAAATTAAATGTTCTATTTCAGGTAATTGATATTTTGCTTCTTTATTTTTCAACAAACACATTAATACATTATGATTTTCAATATATTCTTGTTTATCTTTCTCATTGCTTATGTCTACTTTAACCGGTACGAACGGATTAGCTTTTAAATCAAGCAATCTTTGTACTAGATCGATTTGCTTTTCTTGAGCAGTTAAATACAAAGCAGTTTGATGATCATTATCAGTAGCATTAATCATTTCTGGCTGTTTTTCATTGACATAAGAATCAACCGCATCCAGTAATTGATTATAAATTTCAATTCGCGGAGTATCGGTTCCATGCTTCATGCCTACATGCAATGGTGTTTCTTTTGCATCATTTTGCAAAAATTCTGCCGAATGCGATAACAGCAATTCAACATAACCAACTTTGCATTCTTTTACGACGTAATGGAGTACTGTATTCAAAGTTGAATCTTGCGTATTTGGATTTGCGCCATGCTCTAACAATAGAGCAAAGACGTTGATGGCATCTTCGGTAGGCTTATTTGTTGCTGCAACAAAAAGCATTGGTGTAGGGTTATTTGGGTCAGCGCCTTTTTCCAACAATGTTTTTGTTAAAATGACTGAATGATATTTGACTGCTAAATGCAGCACTGTTTCGCCTTGATGATTTTTTATGCTTAATTTTTCCGGACTCGTTTTTACTATTTCTTCTAAGAGCTTATCAAAAAGCTTCATGCTAACCGTTGAATTTCTTCTATCTGCGGGTATTTTCTCTTGGATAAAAATGATCAAAGCATGTAATGGTGTATTACCATTTTTATCTTGAACAAATAAATTTAGTTTATTGCCAAAACTAAAAGATTTCTCCAAAACTGTTGATGCAATTTCATCTGTTTTTTCTATGGCATAATGTAACGGTGTTCTACCATTGCCATCTTGAATATTTATTACAGAAATTTCGCTTTTTGTTTTTTCCTGATTGCTAGGATCAACATTATTGTTATCACTCTCAACTGGAAGCAGAAGCTTAACGTCGAATTCTTTAATAGCTTGGTAT
>CAZYCO010000059.1:0-5167 GCA_964645885.1 uncultured Gammaproteobacteria bacterium | reverse complement strand
CATTAAAAATAAATTGTTGATATGGGATTCTTTTACGATTAAATGAAGAGGCCCAACTCCCTTAACTTTTTGATTTGCCTCATCTACTTCTTCACCTTCATTAAGATGCTCGGTAATTTTATCTTCGCGTTTCAACATATATTCCAAAACAGGTGGAATATCTTGCGACTGGTTTTCGGCTAAATTTTCTTTAGGAATTTTTTCGAGTGCTTTATATAATGCAACTAAAAATAAAGGTCTTTCAGAGTGGGCCGCATCTTTATATGGTAAGAATTTAGTAAACTCAACTGGTTTTGATGATTGTGACGCGAGATCTGCAGGAATTCTGTCCATACGATCTTTTGCTGTGTAATCAGCTTTTCCATCTAATAATAATTTAGCAGCTACTGCTACCTTACCTTCCTTACATGCAATATGCAGCGGCGTCCACATTTCTTCCGGTGTTTTTTCCTCTATCCACAAACTGGAATTTTTTTTCAACCCTTCTTCAATTGTTTTAAGATCATCGCGAGCAGCGGCAAAATGATAATTGTTCCAACCTGGATGCAATTTTTCATTAATCAATGGTGTGCCGGTGACATTATTTTGTTCTAACAATAATTGCGTTGCACCTGAGACATTGAGCGCTTTTTCTATGCTACTTTTTTCAACAAATAAATATGGATCATTGGTTTTCATCCAAGAGAGTTGCCATATTTTTAACCGTTGATAGTTTTCTTTTTTCTGAAATACCCAAACCGTACCGGTGTTATTGGCAAAACTGCAAATTTCCTTAGTTCGATCATACATTTTAAAAATAAGGCCATCTTCATATTGAATTTCAACTTTTTTATCTGCGGCTTCTTTTTTATCTGCACTTTTGGTCTTGGTCTGAAGTTTGCCGAATTTTGTCAAATCGTTATAAGTAGAAATCAGTTGCTGCTCATCAGCAATCTCTAACTGACTGAATTCTTGTTTTAATAACTGTATATATCCTGCATTTTTATCGCTTTTTTCTTGCTGCTTAGATTGATCGTTATGAGTAGAAGAATGATTTTGCGACTCATTTATAAGCTGATCTGAAATACTACTACTCGATTTTACTTCACGTGTACGTAAATAATCTTGATAACGTTTTTTACTTTCTTCTCTTTGTTGAAAATCTTGACGTAATTTTTTGGATAAACTATCCAGATGTGAGATCTGTGCAGCGTATCTTTGTAATGCATCATAGTTTAAGTCTTCAATATTCGATGGTAATTGATTGAGATTGTTGTTGCTTTCATTTTTTAAAGCATCTTTCAATTGTTTTTCGCTATTTTTATAAGCAAAACAAGCTTTTTGATAATCAGTAAATGCATTGTTGAGCAAATGTGTGTTATTAAATGAAATACAGCGTAAATGATTTCTAAATGCTAATACAAAGGATCGTTTCAATGGATCGGAGTTTGGTGTAATTGCCAAAATATTTTCAGAAAATTGATTTTTTACTGCAATGTTGTAATGACTTGTTTCAGTTAAACAAATGATCTGTAATCTACCAGATCGTACATTGTTGTTATCATTTTCATTGAGCATAGGCGTAAATGAAACTAACAAATATTCGCCTTGTGCATCAAAAGCTGCAGTGTGAATGCTTCCTTCGAACGGAATTGTTTTAACTGCAGAAGGATTGTTGCGCGTACAGATTTTTATTTCTTTATCTGCTATTACAAAAAATGTTGTTGGATCTTCTGGATGTAAAATTAATTCTTTAGCGGTGCAATTTGAATGAATAGACTCCAATGATTTCGCTTCAATTTTATTATTATTTTCACTACTCACTTGCCAAATTACTATTGTGCCGTCTTCATGTAGTGCAATGATTTCACGAGGCATTTTAGGATGGTTTTGTAAACTAATAATAGTGTGTGACGCATGATTGGTTTTAGATAGCGTTTCGAGCTGATTTTTTTCTATTGTCGAAACATTATTATTATCACAATCAATTAGGCTTCTACGATTATTATTAAATTCAAAATGATTAGAATGTATTCTTGTGAAATAGATTGTTCCCAAATTAGAAGCTACGAGCACTTGCATAGAAGCTATATAACAAGGCTTGCTTTTAGCTTGAGCAAATCCAGCCCAAGATAAAATACGTGTTTGTTCACTTGCAATATCATAGAGCCTAATTTCATATACCCCTAACTCTTTGCAAATAAGCAATAAATTTTTATCGTCATTAATGAATGATGCACTAATATTTTCCTTAACATTGAGAACTTGCTTTTGTTCCAATGTATTATTTTGAGTATGTTCTGCAATACGCCATAGCGTCACGGTTTTATCGGTACTTGCTGTCACTAACAGTTGGTTATTCTGACTAAGCTGTAAATGACAAATTTGATGAGTATTTTCTACAACTTTATATTCAGCGCTTGAAGGAAATTCCACATCCTCTGGCAACTGTTCAACCGTGGGCATAATAGGTGCTGGCGCTTCATTTGAATGCTGATCTGTATCTTGTTGCAAATTCTCATTTACTTCGGGTGAAGTATTAATTTTTTTAAGCCTATTGAAATGAGTAAGTTTATCTGTGTCCAACAGGTAAATAGTGTTAACAGCTTCAGCTCCAGCATGATAAAAATCCGCTAACACTAATTCATCTGCTTGTGATTCGTTCTTGGTAAAAATATATAAGGTGATGTTTTGTAGCTTGGCATAGAGTAAAGCTATTTTATATCCTAGCGATAAACGATCCGTAAGGTAGTGATCCAAATAATAACAATAGACTTCTTTAGTAGCACAATGATCTTCAAATTGCTTTTTTGCCTGTTGATAGATTGAATATTGCTCTTTTAAACTTTGCGCTTCGTCAATCAGATTATTTTTTTCTAGCCATTCAACTAATTCATCGTGCTGATATTGCTTGACTTCATTCTCGGTTATTTTAGTTTTTATTTTTTGTAAAATTGAATTATACGTTTGCTCTTCTGCTATTTTTCTCTGCACTATATCTTCATTATACGGCTTAACACCTGAAGCGCTGTTTGTTGTAATCACATATGCATTAAAACTTTTTTGAATTTCTGACGATAGAGCAAGACGCACTTCTTCATCATCTTTTTTTTCGGAAAGCACTTGGACTAACTGTTGACGTGATATCCCTAGTACTTCGAAACCGCAATCACCTTCACCCGGTATCTTTTCTTCTTCTAACTCAGTTTCATTCGTTTCATTAGGTAATTTGACTTTGTAATATGGGCTTTTGTTTCTTTTGAAGATTAATTTGCCGTTTTCCACATCCCATTTATAAATAGCTGTTAAACTGATAGTTTCAATTTCAGTACCATTATCATTATCGTTAAATGTGATTTGCTGAACAGCGCGTTGATGCGTACTCGTATCTTCATCGTTTATTTGACGTTGTGTGCTTGTATCCCAAAATCGAACAGTACAATCTAAGCTGGTTGTCATTAACACAACGTCAGCAGCATAATTTTGATTATCTTGCGGTTTACTGAAGCTCACGCTAGTGATGGCTTTCTCATGTTTAAAACTTTCAATCGGTTTATCATTAGCATCTTTATTTTTAATATCCCAAAGATAAACGACACCATCACTTCTACCAGTTGCAATAAAGTCGCCTTTATAATCCATATGAATGGCAGCGAACTTGCCTAAATAATTCCCTTTTACGGTTTCATGATCAAATTTCCTACTTTCTTGAAACCGAATATCAGTGGCCTGAGCTTGTAATGATTTACCATGGGTACGCTTTTTAGCTTTTTCTTTTTCAAGTCGTTCATATACTCGAAATTCTATCGTATCACCCATATTTTCTTTTGATGAACGAAAGCAGACTACAAATTTTGACCAATCATCATTAAACAAGATAGTTTCAGCAATATTAGGAATTTCAAAACTATCTAATACTGTTAATACCATATCTTTAATAGCGGCTGTTATCAGCTGATTATTATTGAATAATAAAATAACGAAATTTTCATTTTCAGGATGGATAAATATTTTTTTTATAAAGGTTTGATGAGCAACATAATTTTTTATTGATTTTGAAGGTATTTGAATTTCTTTCTTTTTCTTTTGCGTAACATTGGTAATGTATAATTTTAAATCTTGGCTACACGCATAAACTAAACAGTTTGGTTGTTTTTTTTGATAGACATCGAAACAGGTGATGTTATTTGGTAAATCAATTGCATTTATTTGCTCTTTCATATCCAGATCATATAACGCAATCGATGATTGATCGTTTTTTGTTAGTATAATTACTGTTTTGTGATCAGAATTAAATTTGATTTGTGCCTGCTCACCTGATACTCGAACAGGTGGATATTGTTTTTTAGACTCCAGTTCACATCGAATAATTAAATGATCTTGTTCAACCGAACTAACAGCAATCAATTGCTTGCTATCTAAACTAAAAATTAAATCATTGATGACACCAAGCTTATGTTTTTGAGTCTTGACGTCATAAAATAATTTAGCAAATGACCAAGTTTTATTTTCCATTTGCCACTGATAGATAGACACATAACCACCAATAGCAACTGCTAACCACTTACCATTTGGACTATAAACTGCTTTTGTTACAGGTTTTAAATCTTGATCTGGAAAAGCTTGTCGACTAGAAAGATAAGGTTGTTGTCCCCATCTAACATCGCCTAAATCGGCATCGGCAAAATTAGCACCATGTAACCAAGCATCTTTAAAATTGACACCAGATAAATTAGCACCTTGAAAATTGGTGTGATCACATATTGCACCTGTCATATTGGCATTATTAATTCTAATGCCTGACAGATCTAAACCGCTTAATGGATAGCGCATAAAAACTAACAAGGTGATTATGTTTGCCGAAATTTTGGCAAACATTTCTTGATCTTTAGAAACTTTAATGAGTTTTATAAAATCATCATAATTTTGCTGTTCATTTTCTAATTTATCGCGAATGAATTTTAAAATTTCATGCTCATTATTCAATCGTTTGTAATAAAGACAAAATGACTTGATATATTCAGGCGTAATTTCCAATTTTTGAAAATCCAAATAGCTTGAAATCTCGATTATTTCCATTCTATCAAGTAAAGGAATTGGAATATCGTAATATACATTAGCTGTGGTAATGAATAAAACATTGGATAAATCCCACTCAACTTCTAAATCGCGGTCTGTAAAGGTAGAA
>CAZYCO010000058.1:9160-9885 GCA_964645885.1 uncultured Gammaproteobacteria bacterium | reverse complement strand
ACCCACCAAATTTATCGCAAGCCCAATCAGTGGCACAGATCATATCGATATCGATTATTTACAAAAAAATAATATTAATTGGTTCACAGCCCCAGGTTGCAATGCGCCATCTGTTGCCGATTATGTAATTTGCTGTCTTGCTACTGCAGTTAAGAAAAATATATTACCTCAAAAAAAATTACGTATTGGGATCATTGGAGTAGGAAATGTAGGCTCACTAGTTGCCAAACAATTAACAATTTTAGGCCATGAAATTTTATTAAATGATCCTCCTCGCGCGGAAAAAGAAGGTGATTTTTCATCTATTTCTTTAGATCAATTTTCTGATTTAGATGTGATTTGTTTGCATACGCCATTCACAAAATCTACTAAACATCCAACCTACCATCTGATTGAAAAAAATTTTTTATCTAAACAAAAAGAAAATACTTTATTAATCAGTGCAGGACGCGGAGCTGTTATTAATTTTGATGATTTAAGAAAACATGGCACCCATCTTCAATGGTGTATTGATGTTTGGGAGCACGAACCAAATATAAATTTAGACGTTCTTGCAAATGCATTTATTGCAACTCCACACATTGCAGGACATGCAATTCAAAGCAAATGGCGCGGAACACAAATGATTTTCGAGGCGATACAAAAACATTTTTCACTTGATAAGCAGCTCATGCACACGCTGCATTTACCTATCGATCCACCAATATTATCTTTTGATGCACGAG
>CAZYCO010000058.1:7089-9150 GCA_964645885.1 uncultured Gammaproteobacteria bacterium | reverse complement strand
TAAACTCAGATTTTCAACTAGCCTACAAAATCTTAAATTGGCAAGATGCAGTTTTAAAAATTTATAATCCTGAGCAAGAAAGTATGCAAATGAAGCATATTTTAACGACTAGTAATAATATCGCGCACGATTTCGAATTGTTACGGAAACATTATCCAATTCGACACGAATTAACTTATCCAATATTAAAAATAATAAATATCTCAAAAGAAGATAAACTTATTCTTGAAAAACTAGGCTGTAAATTTAATTAAAAAAATAGGAGATCTTTATTGATGCAAGCTTTAATCGAACATCGAGCTAATATTATAAAATGTTTAGTTGACTCTGGTTTTGATAGTGCAAAATTTTTTTCTGACTCAAATGCTAATAATCATTTGATTGTAGTTGTGAATGAACCTGCAAATAGGAATAGAAAAGCATCTGAATTTCGAATGGATTATTTAAAATATAAATTAGAAAAATTTTTATTTTTTTTAATTGAAGTTCAAAATAGCAATCAAGTGGATAGGGGTTTACTCGACACCTTGCAATTAGAACAGGAATTTCAAACAGGGCTTGACGTATTAAGAGCTTATTTCAGACGAAATTCGCATCCATTTCTACAATACGCTAATCTTGTTAGCGAAGATAAAAAAGAAGTTTCTCAATTTTCAAATATTTACCATCGCTAATGAATTTATGTCTTTCTTTTCACAAATGTTTTTAAGCGCTCACGTTTTTTCTTTTGACGTGGCGTTAAGGTATTTACACGCCCTTCAAAAGGATTTTCGCTATTTTTTAATTCAAGACGAATAGGTGTTCCGACTAATTTAAATTCTTGACGAAAATGATTAATTAAATAGCGCTGATATGCCTTTGGCAGCGACGCAACTTGTGTACCATGAATTACAATAACCGGCGGATTATTGCCGCCTAAATGTACATAACGTAATTTTACACGACGTCCACGTACAAGTGGTGGTTGATGCGTTTCAATGGCTTTTGCTAACGCTTGATTTAATTTTTGAGTTGGCAATTTTTTGATTGCAGATTGATAAGTTTGTTCAACTGATTTGAATAAATCACCTACTCCACTGCCATGTAATGCAGAAATAAAATGCCATTTTGCAAAATCTGCAAAATCAATTCGTCGATGTAATTCACTGCGAATACGTTCTTTTTCGTCTGGTTTTAAGCCATCCCATTTATTGACGGCAATAATTAAACCTTTACCTGCATCCAATACAAAACCTAATAAATGCATATCTTGATCAGTGATACCTTCTCTTGCATCGATAACTAAAATTGCGACATTGCAGGCTTCGATTGCTTGTAAAGTTTTAACAACTGAAAATTTTTCAATGCTTTCTGTTACTCGTCCGCGACGACGTACGCCTGCGGTATCAATTAATGTGTAATGTTTTCCCATTCGTTCAAACGGAATAAAAATACTGTCGCGTGTTGTGCCAGGCAAATCGAAAACGAGTACGCGCTCTTCTCCTAACATACGATTGACTAAAGTAGATTTTCCAACATTTGGTCGGCCAACAATCGCTACTTTAATGCCTTCTTCAACTGTTGTTTCAACAACTTCTTCAGCATCTGATTTAACAATTTGATTTAGAACTTTAGAAATTAAAGTTTTTACACCACGACCATGTACTGCTGCGATTGAAATTAAATTTTGAAACCCGAGTTTATGAAATTCTGAAGATGCAATAGCACTATCACCATGATCAATTTTATTTACGACTAAAAAAATTGGTTTTTGTTGGGTTCTTAGAAATTGTGCGAGCGTTTCATCTTGTGGTGTTAAACCAGTTTTAGCATCAACAACAAACATAACTGCATCAGCTTCTTCCACTGCCTGTTCGGTTTGTTTTGCCATTAATGCAAAAACACCCTGTTTTTGTTGCTCAAAACCACCCGTATCGATAATAAGATGTTTACGCTCATCTAAAACACCTTCACCATATTTTCGATCACGCGTTAAACCAGGAAAGTCTGCAACTAAAGCATCGCGTGAACGAGTTAATTGATTAAATAAGGTTGATTTTCCAACATTTGGTCGACCAACAA
>CAZYCO010000058.1:729-7068 GCA_964645885.1 uncultured Gammaproteobacteria bacterium | reverse complement strand
ACATAAATAAATCCAACTCGTTTTAATTTTAAAAATTTTAATACGTTCTTTTCACACCGAAATAACCTACCGTAGCAAACACTACAATTGGAAATAAGGCAGCAAAAAACACTGACCATTGATAAACAATTGCAAGTGAACCGATTACTTCATTTAGTAAATAAAAAATAAATCCAATCACAATACCTAATAACAATCGCGCACCAATAGTGGTATGGCGATGTGAGCTTCTAAATACAAATGGAATAGCAAGTAACGTCATCACACAAGCTGCAACTGGCCTTAACAGTCGCTGCCAAAACGCTAATTCGAAATTCACTGAACGTCGATTCGTATGTTTTATTTCTTTTGAATATCTAAATAATTCATACATGGACATTTCTTCAGGTTGTACTGAAACAATCGTAAAAAAGTGTGGGCTAAAATGCATACGCCATGGCATTTGTTCTATTTTTTGAGCTGTAACACGTGAATTTGCACCTTTTTCAATACTAACATCTAAATTGGTTTGACGAACATTTTGTAAAAACCAGTGTTTGTCTTGACGAAAAGCTAATTCAGCAAAAATAACTTTTATTAATTGTTGACTTGCATTGACTTGATAAATGTTAATGCCCTGCAATTGATTACCGGGTAACACTTTATTGATATGAATAAAAAAATCATTTTGTTTTAGCCAGATACCACGTGTCGTTTCAATTACACTACCGCCACTTTTCTCAATTGCTTTTTCTAACTCAGCATAATGCTTAGCATATGGTCCTAATCCTTCGCCAATTACAGTTGCAATAACAACTAAAGCAAAAGTCACTTTCAATAACATGCTTGCAATAGCTTGGAATGAAAGACCTGCTGCACGCATCGCAATTAATTCATGATGATTTGCTAATGTACCTAAACCTAGCATCGCCCCAGTTAACACAATCATCGGAAATAACTCATACAATTGTTGCGGCGTACATAAAAAGACATAGGCAATAGCATTGAAAAAACCGTAATCACCTTTACCAATGTCAGAAATCTCGCCAACAAAATTCACGAAAACGTGTACGCCAAGCAAAATTAAAAACACCAACATTGTGGTATTAAAAACAGTTTTAAAAAGGTATTTGTCTAAAATTTTCATTATTTAAAATCTATTCATGTATTTTCTTAACATTAATTTTGGTTGTTGTGCCGACAACAACATCAATAGTGTTAAAAATAAAATATGTACCCACCAAAGACCAAAAAATGAAGCAACTTTATGACTTGCAATTGCATGGCGTCCTACAAACAACAAATTGACATATAACAAATAAATTAAAAAAGCTGGGAAAAAGCGTGCATATTTACCTTGTCGCGGTTTCACTCTGCTTAATGGCACTGCCAATAATGCTAGTAATAAAACTGAAATAGGTGCGGCTAATCGCCAATGGAACTCTGCTTTCATTTTGGAAAACTTATTTGGCACCATTAACAATTGCCAAGTAGACAGTGTGTTTTCACCACTTGGAGGAACAATCTCTGTTTCTGCCATTCGAATACGATATTGACCAAAATACATCACACGAAAATCGCGTTCACCTGGAATACCAGTTGTTCTATAACCACGATGAAACACAATATAAGTTTGACCATCCACACTATCTTTTTCTTGGGTGACGCTATCTGCAGTCAATATCGACCATGCCGGAATATTGAAGTCATTCGTTAAACTTTCAGCAATAAATGCACCTTGCATTTCTTCACGATTACGAGAAATTTTTTCTAAATAATAAATACGTTTATTGTCGGGCGATTCTTTAAAACGCCCTTGTTGCATGTATTCGAATACCGAACCTGATTTAGCACGTTGAATATTTTTCTCTATTTGTTGTTTCACTAACGGGTTAAACCACAAAGTTAAAAAACCAACCAGCACAGCAATCCAAAGTGCGAAACGAAAAGTAATGCCAAATAATTGTCGAATTGAAAAGCCGCTAGCAAATAAAGCAGTCATCTCTTGATCGGAGTACATTCGGCCAAATGCTAATAAAATGGCTAAAAATAATGATAAAGGCAGCAAAATAGCTAATAAATTTGGAATTTGCAGTGACAGCAAAACAAATAACGCTTTGGCTGAAAGTTTGCCTGCCGCTGCTTGGCTTAAGTAACGCACTAATTGTCTACTTAAAAAAATAAACAAAAGAACGCTCGTTACAGCAAGCAACGTATGTAAAATTTCTCGTTTAAGATATCGCTCAATGATCACGCTGACAGTTTTTCGTGTTTGACATAGAATCCAAAATATTCATCCATTATGTCTTGGGGTACCTATAAATGCACTACTTATTAGAAGCAAAATCTATCCAGCAATCCAATGCTGACACAATTGTCACTTTTGTTATCGATCAAAAAAAACTAACTAAAAGTACTGAAATAATCGATCAAATCGATAATGGCTCTTTAAAAAAGTTAATCCAAAAAAACCCAATAAAGAACTCCCTACTACTACAATATTTACCTAACCTTAAATTTGAACGAATTTTAATAATTAATTGCGACTTAAAAGATAAAAAAGAGTTAGATGATCGCGGTTTTATCAAAATTTTATCGACTATCAGCCAGACACTCACTGCTATCTCCGCTAAAACTGTGTTGTGCTGTTTAGACGATCTTCCAGTTCAGCAGCGTGATTTAGCCTGGAAAGTTGAGCAATTTATTCTAAATCTATCGAACGCGCTTTATCGTTTCGATGAATTAAAAAGTAGAAAATCAGACGCCCCTTCGCTCGAAAAAATTATCTTCCATAGTGATGACAAATCCGCGTTCAAGCCTGCTGAAAAAAGCATCGAAATTGCCACCGCCATTGCTAGCGGTATGGCACTCACCAAACGTTTAGGCAACTTGCCAGGCAACATCTGTACCCCAAGTTATATTGCTGAACAAGCTAAAGAATTAGGTAAAGCAGACAAAAAATTCAAAGTGTCTGTGCTGGAAGAAAACGATATGCAAAAACTCGGCATGAATGCCCTGCTATCGGTTAGTCGTGGTAGTAAACAACCAGCAAAACTCATTACTTTAGAATACCAAGGCAGTAAAAAAACAACTGACAAACCTATTGTTTTAATCGGTAAAGGCATCACTTTCGATGCAGGCGGAATTTCACTTAAACCAGGTCCTGGTATGGATGAAATGAAATTCGATATGTGTGGTGCGGCGAGTGTACTTGGCACGTTAAAAGCGATTAGCGAACTGAAATTACCAATCAATATTGTGGGTGTAATTGCAGCAAGTGAAAACTTACCAGGTGGCAATGCCAGCAAACCTGGCGATATCGTTAAAACTATGTCAGGTCAAACCGTAGAGATTTTAAACACCGATGCCGAAGGTCGATTGGTATTGTGTGATGCCCTCACCTATTGTGAACGCTTCAAACCTAAATTTGTGATTGACGTTGCAACACTTACAGGCGCGATCATTATTGGTCTTGGTAATTTAGTCAGTGGCGTGATGAGTAATGATGATGAACTAGCCAACGATTTAATTAACGCGGGTAATTATAGTTTTGATCATGTTTGGCGTTTACCTCTTTGGGAAGACTATCAAGAAGGACTCGATAGTAATTTTGCTGATATGGCTAACATCAGCGGCGATCGTGGTGCTGGCAGTATTATGGGTGCCTGCTTTTTAAAAAAAAAAAAAAAAAATTATCGCTGGGCGCATTTAGATATTGCGGGAACAGCATGGCGTTCAGGTAAAGCTAAGGGTGCAAGCGGACGTCCTGTTGCTTTACTGACTCACTATCTATTGCAACAAAGTGAACGTTAATCATGAAAAAACGTGTGGTGTTTTACTTATTAAATCAACAAAACAATTCACCATTTTTGTTTGCTTGTCGTTTATTAGAAAAAGCTTTTAAACAAGGTAGTCGAGTATTAGTGCAAACCAATAACAGTAAAGAAAGTGATGAATTCAATCATTTGTTGTGGACGTTTAAAGATATCAGTTTCATACCCCATCATCTTTATAACGATACATTTGATTCACCCATCATGATTAGTCATGTTGCAGTAACAACAAATGATCGAGAGATATTAGTTAATTTAACCGATAGTGTTCCTACCACATTTCAAAATTTCTCACACATTGTTGAAATTGTTGGAACAACCGTAGATGCAAAAAATAAATCGCGTGAAAAATATCGTTTTTATCGCGAACAAAATTTGGAATTAGAAACACATAATATGTAGCTATTGGTTGAGCAAGAAAACATACGAGTAAAATAAAATGGAAAAAACATTTGATCCAAAAACATTAGAAGCAACCTGGTATCAACACTGGGAAAAACAGAATTATTTCAAGCCAAGTGGTCAAGGCAAACCCTACTGCATCATGATCCCACCACCCAATGTTACAGGCACCTTGCACATGGGCCACGGCTTCCAATATAGCTTAATGGATGCACTTATTCGTTATCACCGTATGTGTGGTTTCAATACTTTATGGCAAGTTGGAACTGATCATGCTGGCATCGCAACTCAAATGATTGTTGAACGCCAACTAGAGAAAAAAGGTACAAGCCGTCAAGAAATTGGACGGGAAAAATTTCTTGAAGCTGCCAATGAATGGAAAAATTTTTCAGGTCAAACCATTACCCAACAAATGCGACGTTTAGGTATCGCGGTTGATTGGTCACGAGAACGTTTTACTTTAGATGATGGTTTATCACGTGCGGTTTCAGAAGTGTTTATTCGCTTATTCGATGAAGGTTTGATTTATCGCGGACAAAAACTTGTAAATTGGGATCCAAAATTAAAAACTGCGGTTTCTGATTTAGAAGTGTTAACCGAAGATCATCCAGGACAACTTTATTTTATTCGTTATCCATTAGCCGAAGATCCAAAAAAACATTTCATTGTTGCTACTTCACGTCCAGAAACATTATTTGGTGACGTTGCAGTTGCAGTTCATCCAGAAGATGCACGTTTCAAAAAATTTATCGGTAAAAAATTAAAATTACCTTTAACTGATCGTGAAATCTCTATCATTGCAGATGATTTTGTCGAAACAGAATTCGGTAGTGGTTGTGTAAAAATTACGCCTGCACATGATTTCAATGACTATGCAGTTGGCTTACGTCATCAATTACCGATGATTAATATTTTAAATCCAGATGCCACACTCAATAACGAAGTTCCCGCACGCTTTCAAAACTTAGATCGTTATGTTGCGCGTGAAAAAGTAATTAAAGAATTAACTGAACTTGGTTTAATTGAAAAAATTGAAAATTACACGATAAAAATGCCCAAAGGTGATCGCTCGGGTGTAATGATTGAACCCTTTCTCACCTATCAATGGTTTGTAAATACAAAATCATTAGCAGAAGCTGCAACTAAAGTAGTTGAAAATGGTGAAATGAAATTTGTGCCAGACAATTGGAAAAATACTTATTTTCATTGGATGAATAACATTCAAGATTGGTGTATCAGCAGACAATTATGGTGGGGACATCGCATTCCTGCTTGGTATGACGATAAAGGCAATATTTACGTTGCACACGATGAACAAGAAATACGTCAAAAATATAAATTAGCAAACGATGTTCAATTACATCAAGACGAAGATGTTTTAGACACTTGGTTTTCATCTGCATTGTGGCCATTTTCTACTTTAGGTTGGCCTGATCAAACACCTGAATATCAAACATTTTATCCAACTAATGTATTGGTAACTGGTTTCGATATTATTTTCTTTTGGGTTGCGCGCATGGTGATGATGGGATTGAAATTCACTGGAAAAATTCCATTTCATGAAGTGTATATGACTGGTTTGATTCGTGATCATGACGGTCAAAAAATGTCTAAATCAAAAGGTAATGTATTAGATCCACTCGATTTAATTGATGGTATTGATTTAGATAGTTTAATTAAAAAACGTACGGAAAATTTATTACAACCGCATCTTAAACAAAAAATCGAAGCCGCAACTAAAAAACAATTTCCAAATGGTATTCCAGCATTTGGTACCGATGCATTACGTTTTACTTTTTGCGCACTTGCAACAAATGGTCGAGACATTCGTTTTGATTTAGGACGAATAGAAGGTTATCGCAATTTTTGTAATAAGTTATGGAACGCTTCGCGTTACGTCTTAATGAATTGCGAAGGAAAAGAAATTACTGCAAAACCTGTTTATAGCTTGGCAGATAAATGGATCCGCTCGCATTTGCAAACTGTTATTAAACAAGCACATCAATATTTTAAAGACTATCGTTTCGATTTATTAGCACAAACATTGTATGAATTTATTTGGAATGAATATTGCGATTGGTATTTGGAATTATCAAAACCAGTATTAACGAATCCAAATGCTTCT
>CAZYCO010000058.1:334-719 GCA_964645885.1 uncultured Gammaproteobacteria bacterium | reverse complement strand
CAGAAAAATCAGGTACACGCCAAACTTTACTTGAAATTTTAGAAAGCATTTTACGATTAATGCATCCGCTCATGCCTTTTATTACTGAAGAAATTTGGCAACGTGTTGCGCCGTTATTAAAAATTAAAGGCGATACTATTCAATTACAAGCTTATCCTGAATTTGAGCAATCAAAAGTTGATATTGATGCTGAAGCTGAAATTATTTGGTTAAAAGCAATCATCATGGCGATTCGAAATATTCGTGGTGAAATGAATATTTCTCCAGCGCAAAATTTATCGTTTTATTATCAAAATAATACGGATTTAGATAAAAAACGTTTTGAGCAGCATGGTCCATTTTTAATGGCACTCGCAAAATTAAATGGTATTTATCAGTTAAATCC
>CAZYCO010000058.1:0-236 GCA_964645885.1 uncultured Gammaproteobacteria bacterium | reverse complement strand
GAAGATTTCATTGATAAAGAAAGTGAAATTAAACGTCTCAATAAAGAAATTGAAAAAATACAAATTGAATTAACACGTTCTGAAGAACGATTAGCAAATGAAAATTATGTCAGCAAAGCACCTAAAGATGTGGTAGAACGTGAACGTCTTCGTGTGCATGAATGGAAAATTGCTATTCTTAAATTAAATGAACAAATTGAGCAGTTAAGACAGTTGTAAAATTTATTGTTAGTAAT
>CAZYCO010000057.1:0-10489 GCA_964645885.1 uncultured Gammaproteobacteria bacterium | reverse complement strand
TTTTTCATTACCAATCCTTGATTTCACTATCAGTTAGTATTTTCTCTAATTTGTTATATTCGTTTTTTGCTGCGTGTAGAATATGTTGCATGTTCAAATTATTTCCTTTTTCTGCTGCAATAGATGCGGCACTTAACGCGACACTTTGCACATTTCCTCCAGCTAAATTTAAACGTGCCAGTTTTTCTACATCTAGATTTTCAAATGGTAATTGTTGCGGAAAAATATTCTGCCAAATTTGTTGTCGTTGATAGTAATCAGGGAATGCAAATTGAATAATAAAGCGTATACGACGTAAAAATGCTTCATCAATAGAACTTTTCAAGTTAGTAGTTAAAATGGAAAGGCCACTATAAGCTTCGATTCGTTGTAATAAATAACTCACTTCTATATTAGCGTAACGGTCATGACTATCTTTAACATCACTGCGTTTACCAAATAAAGCGTCTGCTTCATCAAATAATAAAATTGCACCGCTATTTTCAGCTTGATCAAAAATTTGTTTAAGGTGCTTTTCAGTTTCACCAATATATTTACTAATAATATTACTTAGATCGATTTGATATAAATCGAGATTCAATTCATTTGCTAACACTTCTGCCGCTAATGTTTTACCAGTTCCACTCGGGCCTGCAAACAAAACAGATAAACCTAATCCTCGATTATTTTTTTTCGAAAATCCCCACTCGTTATAAACAACATGTCGATGTTTAATTTGCGCAGCAATATCTCGAAGCATTTGCAGTTGATCAGCTGGTAGCGTTAAATCTTGCCAATTTGCTTTTGGAGTAATGATTTTAGCAAGACCGGTTAAAGGTTTTCGAGCTTGTTTACGACAGTGGTGCCAAATAGTCGATTTATTAATATTTTTTTCTTTATACTCAGTAACTAAGTTAGTTACAGTAGTTTCAATTTGTCCTAAGTCAAAGCTAAATTGACTCACAATTTCTTTTAAAGTCGTATGGTCACAATCTATATTTTGATTAATTAATTTTGTCCATGTCTCTAATTGTTCTTCAGCACTAGGACGTTCTACCGTAAATGTATGCGCTGAATGTTGAAATAAATTTGGTAATTCATTTCCAACTAAAAAACAAAATGAAGGAATTCTTTCTATTAATCGTTCAGCTATAGATTGTTTTTCTGAAGTAAGCGCTTCATATTCTATTAAATAGCCGCAATTTTGTAATATTGCATCGCGCTCTAATAAATCGATTAGTTTATTGTTATCAATTCCATAATAATTAATATTTTCCAAATCTAATTTATATAATGGCGAATTATCGTGATCACATATTAGTTGTGCAACACGATATTGGGTATCTCGATCTTCGCCTGCTAAATGTATTGCTTTTGTTTCAGTTATATTTTGTTTTAAATAGTTCAAAATCTTATTTGATAAAATTTTTATTGAATTACTGTATAGTTTTGATTTATTTATTTTAGATACAACCATTTTCAAACGCTGATCTAAAATTGGATTGCCAAGTAAATAATATAAGACACTTTCTGCAATTTTGATCGGCTTATTAATTAATGTGTAACTTGTATCAAATTCAATTAAATTCCATCTACGCAAAGGGGATTGAGGTAGCAAGCTATCCCAGCTCGCGTTTTCAAATAATTCAAGTGCTAGCTGGAAACTAGGATAATTATATGCATTATTATTGTGCCATTTTGCACAAAGATTTCCCATTGCAGCATCAATTTCAATACCTAAACACAATAAAATAATATTGCGCTCAAAATGACTCAAGCCAAATAAATCACAAAGAACATCTATACGATTCGGTTCTTTTTTTTCGCTCTTTGTATTTAATATTTTGCTAGTTGATTTTAAAAATGTATTAAACTGCTGGTTCAGTAGAGCTACTTCTTCTAATAACGATTGAAAATTTTTTTCATAATTAAAATCAATTGAATTTTTCATAAAATATGTCTTATAAAGCTATTTTGCAATTTATTGATTAGTTCGAAATTGGAAAAATATTTGTATATACACCCTTAGTCATCTCACCAAATTTATTTTCAGTATAAACTAAGAAGTATTGCGCACCTTTAGGTAGAGCAGTTTGATTTGGGAATTTGAATTCTAATGGCGTTTTTTGTTTAGGCATTTTTATAATTGGTGTGTTATTTAATTTTATAGGTACTTGTGTTCCCGTCTTCAAATAACCCCAATACAAATTATATAATTCAACATCCCGATCATCTAATGCTTTATCAATAGTAACTTTGCCTGTGACAGTCGATGGCGATGCTGGCGGAAAGTTAACAACCGTACCAGTAAACGTGACTGCTTCAGCAGTATGGTTAGGTGGCGCAGTTTGAGTGTCATTAATTTCAGCTGTCACCCCAATAGGCATTTCGCCAACATCATTTCTACTATAAACAATAAAATATTTTGCGTTATTTGGAATAATTAAATTTTTCACTTCGCAGTAAAATTCGGTAGGTGTTTCAGAAATTTGTAAAATAGTAGAAGGATAAGTTACAGGTATTTTACATGCTGAGTTTCGAACAGGAAAAACAACAATTGGTTGAGCGGCGCTATTTGCACTGGTTGCTAATTTATCTTTTCCATTGGCGCTCCAATATAGTACATACGAGCCAATACTCGTTTCATCATCTGCGCGTTGTAATGAAAGTTTCAATGATATTTCAAACCAATTTGGATCAGTATCAGAAGTGATCGTTAATTTTTTCGCAGTCGCTTTTGGTAAATTATCAAACAATGAAACCGCTGTACCATATTGCATCTCACCTTGTTTGTTACCAGCAATAGCTAAAATATGAGTAGCCCCATTGGGTATAACTGTTCCAGATGGAATGGTATAGGTTAAATTACTGCCAGTTTTTTTAACTTGTGCAATTGCGATTTGCTTATCAACTTTTTGTGTTGCACTTTTACCCCAATATAGAGAGTAATAATCAATATTATCTTCTGAGCTTGCTTTCTCAATTCGAACATCAGCACCTACGTATTTGTACTTCATATCAAAAATAGCATTGAATAACTGAACATTTTTAGGCGTATTAATATTACTTGTGGGTGGAATGAATAAGCTAACTGCAACACCACCTTCTTTAACTGGCGTAGAACAAACAGGTGTTTGTTGATCTTCAATTAATACCACAGAAGCTTGATATGCAATTGAAAGCGTATAAGTTGTTTGAAAAAAGACTGACCACAATTTAGATAATTCTTCTAGAGAATACGAAATAGGCGTGAATTTAACTAGCTCAATTTGTTTATCTAAATCAGATTTTTTTAAAAAGGTTTGGGTGGATTGATTAATAACTTTTCGAATATAGCTTGGTGTTAATAAGGGTTTTTGGTGCAATACTAAAGATGTATCCGCTAAAAGCCGTTGGGGTACATACGCTTGTTCATCACCATAAAAACTAAATAAATAGTTTAAATTTAATCCCAGTCTCACACGTTGAATCAAATCACCTTTTGTATTTCGTGTAGGCACATCACTATTTGCGAACGCAACATTTGGACTGACTTGATAGAGATAAATGTTAACTTGCGGTTTAGTTTGATCGGTAGTGGTAGAAAATGGTTTCCCTATTTTAACATCTGTTCCACTTACTCCGGCTAAAGAATCAGATGAAAAAGTTTCTTGCAACAAACTCTGTAAACACGAAGTTACAGTTGCAATAGCAAGAGTGTTACTCATGACGTGCCTCCACGGCGCTTTTGCAGATATTGTTTTAATGAAATTTTATTGCTAACTGGGTTAGCTTTACTGTATTGATTTATTGGCTTGGCATTTTGTTTGGTATTCGAACGAATTTCGAGATGGCCAATATTAACTTGTACCGTTGTAGGTGACATACTTTGTTGTTCATTAGTATGACGGTACGGATCTTCAATCCGATTATTAACGATTGTAGATTGAATTAAATTAATCTGTTCTATGCTTTCCTTCGTTTTATGAGGAAGGCGATCCTCTTTTTTTTCAAAGAGGATCGGTTGGGAGGAGAGCGGGCGGACAGTAGAAGAAGCTTGTTCAGTTAAAATAATTTGTTTTTCTAGAGTAGTTAAGGCAGATGAAAATTTAGTTTTTTCTAGGTTTTGTGTTAATTCATTTGGCGAAAAATTTTTGTTATTAGATGGAACTATTTGTTCATTATTAAATAGAGACTTATTTTTATCAAAATGAATAATGTTATCTTTAGCCGTATTTATTTTTTTATAAGAATGATCTTTATCTAAATTAGAGTTATCTTTAATTGATGAATCAGTTTCGATTCCTAATTTTTGATTGAATGGTTTGGTCCATATTGCATCTCTAAATGAATTTATTTCATCCTTCTCAAGCTGAACAATCTGCCTTTCATTTTTGTTCCAATTAATTACAGAATCATTAGCAGTAGGCTCTTTTGAGGTGAAAATTTCACTATCTGTTAAAGTATTTTTATCATCTTGCTTAGAATTATTTTCTCTAACAGTAGAGGGCGCTTGCCTTTCGGTATTTAACACGCGTACTAAAAGATCAATCATAGTTTTAACTTCTCTAAGTAATAATGACGACGTTTTTGACTCATTGTTATAATTGCCTGCTCACTCCAGCCGTAAGCCAAAGCTAAACAATGAATTTCATGCAACATTTTCTTAGCAAGCATGGAAAATTCATTGCAAAAAAACGAAGCGATAGCTAATGGGCTTTGCCAAGTATGTTGGCAATTCCCACAACAAAGCTCTAAATCAATTTCAAGTAATGGATCAATATTTATGATTTCTGTTTCAAGTTCTTGGATAATTTCGTTTGGTATATCAGATAGATTAATTTCTTCTTTCTTATATTGCGCTTCGATGATGCAACGTTTAAATATTTCAATAGCGGCTTGTTCAAGCCCATTAAAACATTCTACAGCGATTAAATCGTGACTATTTAAAAGTCTAAATTTGATTAAATAATCTTTATATTGAAAAACATAATAGGGCAATTGCTCATTACATGAATTAAAATTTTTTGTTGATAAAGTAAATTCCAACAACGTGTCACATTTATTGCATTTAACACTGCAATTGATTTTATCGTTTATCAAATTTTCACGTAATTTTAATATAAGATAATTACGTTTTCCCAAATTCATTTCACCTAATTCAGCTATTGAATAATTCGGATAAGCGATGTGCAAAATATGCAAAATTTGCTTCGTTATTGATACATCATCAACACTATCCCAAGCTTCAATGATTTGTCTCAGTGATAACATATGCGCTATTAATTTCGATGAAGAATGCAATATTAAAAATAAAGTGAGCGGTATACATTTATTAAAATGCATACCACTTATCTTGTAATTGAATCAATTATGTTAAGTGTATTAATCAACACTCACTTCTTGCGGTTCAATGACTGATGTATCGCGTTCCCAACCTTCATGCTCAATTTTAATATGTTGAATTGCAATTTCATTGGCATTGGCATTTAGTTCGGGTAAAGCTGTAAATTCAGAAACCCAACAACGATATACTTTATAAGCAATAACTAATTGTCCTGCTTCGTTATACATCTCAATAATGATGTCTTTACGAAAATCTTTTAAAGAAGATTCTGCACCTAAACCACCACTTAAATTCCAAACTTTATTTGCCCAAGCTTCAAATTCAGTGTCATGTGTTACACCGCGTTCTAATGAAATCGCTTCATATTTCGTACGACCTGGAGAAACACGATCTCGACTTGGATCACCACCTTCACGATGAGAAACAACTTCTGTTGTACGTGTCAGTGCACCAACTTTGCTGATACCAGCAACATAACGTCCATCCCATTTCACACGGAATTTAAAGCTTTTGTATGGATCAAAACGTAATGTATTGACTGTAAACTGCGCCATGATTAGCTCCTAAAAAAATGAATTATTGAGATTGACCTGCAATTTGTTGAATTTTAATAACGACAAATTCAGCTGGTTTTAATGGGGCAAAACCCACAAGAACATTGACAATGCCGTTGTCGATATCGGTTTGCGTAGTAGTATCACTATCACATTTTACGAAATACGCTTCTTGCGTTGTCTTACCTTGGAACGCACCTTGACGAAACAAATTATTCATAAAACTACCGATATTTAAGCGTAATTGTGACCAAAGTGGTTGATCATTTGGTTCAAATACTGCCCATTGCGTACCGCGGTAAAGACTTTCTTCAAGATAAAGTGCCATGCGTCTTACTGGTATGTATTTCCATTGTGAAGCTAAACGATCATCACCTTCTCTAGTACGAGCACCCCAAACAACTGGACCTGCTGCTGGTGCAACGCGTAAACAGTTGAGTCCTAATGGATTTAATTCACCAATTTCGGCATCTGTTAATGGCACTGAAAATTTAGTTACACCTACTAAGTTTGCTTCTAAACCAGCTGGTGCTTTCCAAATACCGCGTTGCGCATCAATCCGTGAAAAGATGCCGGCAATCATTCCGCATGGAACAAATTCTTGTAACTGATTATTGTTTAATGAATTGGGTGCAATAACGCGTGGGAAAAATACTGCTGCATTAGAATTAACAGGACTAACATTAACAATATCTTTTTTTGCATCATCTTTAGATTCCCAATTCGCTGGTGGATCAATAATAAAAAATGCACGGCGTCGTTCACAGTAACTAACAGCGGCACTAATGACAGTTGAGTCAACAGTTTGAGCTGCTGGTTCTTGTTGATAGGGTGGAATACACAGCAAATTAAATAAATCTGTTTTTTCTAATGCATATAAACCAGTTTTATTATCCTGCGATCCTAAAAAATTGTTTGCAGTTAAATATAAACCATCATCACCATCTGTCTGCATAGCTTTAACAGAATAGTATGTTCCTGCTAAAGGAGCTTGATTAGGTAATGACGTGCCTGAAGTAACATATGCAATTTTAGACTCTTGTAATAGTTTTTTATCAATACTATTAGCAGAAGTAGGATCAACACTTACAGCTTGATAAGTTGATTCACTTTCAACCGTGCCATCAGTGTGATGTACAGAGAGTGTTAAATCAAATGTTTTACCATTCACATTTTCAACTTTTGCAGTTACATAATTAACTTCTGATGCAATAACTGATAAAAACAATTGTTGTGTTGTATCGGTTATTGAAGTTGGAAGAGTAAAGCTAGAAGTTGGATAAGGAATAGTTGATGGAATAGTAACATCTTCCGTTACTCGTATTAATCGAGATTGGTTAGCTAACACATTTACAATGTAACTCGCTGCATTTTTATCAAGTGATAAATTGTTGAATTGTTCAGCAACTTGAGTCGATTTATCTTTAACAGTTAAATTAAATAATGTTGGATTATTTGACGCATCATATTTTTGATTAGGTACTTTCCAATCCACATCAACTTGTAAATTGTTACCCCAACCACCTGGACTTGCAGCACGCAAGTTCAAATTTATTGCATTGTTTTGACCTGGATTAGCAGTACATAAGTCGATTGCTGTATAGCCACTGCTGGTTGCATCTTTAGTTTCAAACAATCTAACTATAACTGCTTGTGAGCCACCATTTTGATAAAAGTCACTTACAGCAAAGCCTAATAAACTGCTGGTCCACAAACCACCAAAAATGCGTTCAAAATCAGCAAAACTGTTTATCATAATTGGTTCATTTACAGGTCCTTTTGCAGCACGACCAATAAATGCTGTAATAGAAGTCGCAACGCCAGATATGGTGCGCACACCACTTGGAATTTCTTCAATATAGACGCCAGGATAAGAAAGTACTGAAGGCATAAAAGTTTCCTCTTGTTTAAATTTCTAAACATTTTTTTGTTAAATAAAAAATTGCTATGTACGAATAGAACGTGAATTAATTTGTATCAATGAATACAAATTAAATGATTTGTTGGATTGTGAAGACAACAAATTCTGCAGGTTTAAGCGGCGCAAAACCAACTAAGATATTAACAACACCATTTGCAACATCTTGGGGTGTAGTTGTTTCCTGATCGCATTTTATAAAATATGCTTCTTGCGAACTTTTTCCTTGAAATGCACCTTGCCGAAATAAATTATTCATAAAACTATCAATTTTTAAGCGTAATTCCGCCCACAACGATTCATTGTTTTGCTGTAAGACTGCCCATTGAACATTATCGTTAATACTTTTTTCTAAATACATCGCCATTCTTTTGATAGATATGTATTTCCATGCAGAAGAAGAATTTATTGTTCCTTCTAAGGTACGATTTCCCCACACGATAATGCCAGCTGCAGAATTTGAAACGATACAATTGATACCATTTGAACTTAATTCACCAATTTCATCATTGGTGAGTGAAACAGTTAAACCAGTTGCACCTACTATATTAGCATTTAAACCAGCAGCTGATTTCCAAATGCCATATTTACTATCTGTACGGGCAAAAATACCAGCTATGGCACCACATGGCACAAAGCTTGTAATTTGATTTTGTTTAAGACTATCTGGAGCTAATAATCTTGGAAAAAAGATGCCGGCATTTGAACTCTTTGGAATAAGATTTGTAATTGCGTTAATAACTGATGTTTTATTTTGCCAATCTTTAGGTGAATCAATAATGTAAAAAGCTTTTCTTTTTTCACAATAATTAATAGTTTGAGGCACAATCGAATAATCAATGTTGTCATCGTCAAGATAAGGTGGAATACATAAAAGATTAAATTCATCAACTTTATCAAGTGCGTAAATTCCTTTACGTTGTGAAGCCGATCCTAAAATATCTGAACGTGTTAAGTTAATGCCATCATCACCGCCAACTAAGTCAGTCCAATCCATTACCTCAGGGATCAGCTTTGTAACGTCTAGTGTGTCAGGTTTAACACGTATCAGGTTAGATTTATTTTTTAAAACATAATCAAGACGCGCGGGACTGTCTGCGATAGATACATTCATGAATTGTTCAGTTATCCCGCGACTTTTATCGTAAACACTTAAATTAAATAATTGCTGAGCTGTTAATCCATATTTTCCTTTAGGATCAACATTGTAATCTATCTTTATTTGTAGATTATTTCCCCATGCACCTTCATTTGCTGCTGTTACAATACAAACTTGATTTTGATTCTGCATCAGTTTGATGTAACTAACAGAATTAGCTTGAGCACTGGTAGGACGAAAAACTCTTACAATCAATGCATTGGTACCACCATTGTTATAAAAGTCTCTAACTGCATATCCCATTTTACTTTTAGACCAGATGCCACCAAATATTCGTTCAAATTCTGCAAAACTTTGAATATGTGTTGGTTCATTAATTGGTCCTTGTAAGGTTCTACCAATGAATGCAGCGATTGAAGTACTGGCTGTTGCAAATGAGAAATTTTGTTTTTCAATTTCATTAATGTAAACGCCGGGATAGCTAAGAGATGCAGACATGATCTTAAATCACCATGAAAGAGTTAGATAAATAAATTAAAAGCAACGACAAATTATAGAAAAAAATTATCAAATCATTCCGGCTCGAGCAATATGGAAACAGTAAGTTACAAGATTTTGATAATAAATTTACAAGTTTTTTGTAAATCATTTTTATTGTTGTTATTAAATTGTTTTAAGAAAATTTTATATTTAATTTATTTAAATTGATAGTTAATTTATCTAACTTATTTTAAAGTGACCTTCGATCAAATTTTTCAAAAGCAGTAAACCAGCCAATAATCCAATATTTTGCCATTTCAACATGTACTTTAAATTGCGAAGATGAAGAATTAACACGCTCTGCTTTCGTTTTAATTGTGCCTATTCCAAAATAATTTTCGCGTAATGCAGCTGCTAATCTAAAATTTTGTCTAGCTAATTCAGACACAATTTTTTCTATTTCATCTGCATTATCATTAAAAGACGGATATTTCGTTCCAAAAGTTGATGATGAATGTATTGCGCTTCCCAATCCTAAATTACTTTGCAAAGAACGTGATTTATATCCAAGTCCTTTATGCGCATTACGTAATGACCACTCTGCCCAGTGTTTTAATCTATTTTCAACATAATCATATAATCCTGAAGACATATAAACTCCAAAAAAATTCTTTTAAACATTCTCTAAAAAAGCAGTAGGAGTGTTCCAACGCTTTTCTCTTACTAATTTCAACGCAATATTAATTGCTTTATCTAAGTGTAAGTATTCATCACTTTGTTGATTTTTAACTAAACTGCCAAACCGTATTTCAAAAACAATTTCATTAGTTAGCTGAATCAATTCTTGATTTCTATAACCATAACTCTCTAATGCCTTTATCAGCCTTTTAAAACAAAAAGAGGATAAACTTCGATTGCCAGTTCTTTTATTGATATGATTAATTTTAGTTCTAACTAATAAATTTTTATTCGCCTTTTGTGCTAACGATGTTTTGAATTGCCTTAATTCTTCGATTCTTTGTTTAACATTAACAATCGCGCCAGAGATTCTTCCAATTTTCTCCAAAAGCTCAAAGGTATCTTTTTGTACATTGTAATCATTGAGTTTATTAGTTTCTGTGATTTCATCTTTT
>CAZYCO010000056.1:781-10591 GCA_964645885.1 uncultured Gammaproteobacteria bacterium | reverse complement strand
ATTTTTTAAAACTGTAGAATTTGGAAAATTTTATTCATTTAAAAATGAACTGGAAGTGTGTTGGCATCATGCCGGTCATATTTTAGGAGCAAGTTGCATTGAGGTTCGTTCACATCACACAAGTATTGTTTTTAGTGGTGATTTAGGTCGACCGCATGATTTGATCATGAATCCTCCGGCGAAAATCCAACAAGCAGATTATTTAGTACTTGAATCAACCTATGGCGATCGTTTACATGAAAAAAATGATCCGTTTGCGCAAATTGAAGCAATTGTAAATAAAACAGTGAAACGTGGTGGCACAATTCTTGTACCAACATTTGCAGTAGGCCGCGCGCAAGCATTGTTATATTGTTTTGAAAAATTGAAAGAACAACAACGTATTCCCAATATTCCAATTTATCTTGATAGTCCAATGGCAATTGATGCGACAAAAATCTTTTGTGATTTTCATAATGAGCATCATTTAAGCCGTAAAGAATCTTCCTTATTTTGCAAAACAGCAATTTATGTAAATACGGTAGAAGAATCTAAAAAAATAGCAGAACAAGCTATGCCAAAAATTATTATTTCAGCAAGTGGTATGGCAACGGGTGGGCGGGTTTTACATCACTTAAAAAATTATGCGCCTGATCCTAAAAATACAATTTTATTTACTGGTTATCAGGCACAAGGTACTAGAGGCGATCGAATCATTAAAGGCGAACGTGAAGTTAAAATTCATGGAAATATGGTACCGATTCGAGCCCATATCGAAATGCTTGAGAACATTTCAGCCCATGCTGATTATGAAGAAATATTGAATTGGCTTAAAAACTTTAGAAGACCGCCTAAAAAAGTCTTTATTACTCATGGCGAGCCAATCGCGGCTTTAGCATTAAAAGAGCGCATATCGGCTGAATTTGGTTGGAATTGCGAGATTCCTCAATATATGGAAAAGGCTGAGTTGTAAGCTTAAGGAAATGGTGGGCAAAGCGCGAAGCGCGTGCCCACCGAAATATCAATAAATCTTTCCAATTTCAGTTTTTCAGCCATTTTTTTCATCTATCTTTATTACTAAGGGGCATAAAAACCCCTTAGTTTTTTTGGCCTTAAAAAAGCATGAACCGAGTGTGCTGCATGTTAAATACGCTTAATAAGATCATGCATAAAGTTAGTGTGGCTGCGACCATTGAAGAAGCATTGGAAGTAATGGTTGAGGGCGTGCATGGTGTTATTACTACTCAAAGTTGCTTCATCTATTTATTTGATTGTAGACATAATCATTTCGTTTTAGCTGCGGCCAAAGGTTGTGAACATTTAGAAGTTGGAAAAACCAATGTGCTCTTTGATCAAGGATTAGTAGGCCGTGTAGCAATGCGTGGTCAGCTATTAAAATATGAAGATTTAAATTTATTGGATAATTTAAAACAAAAAAATTTAAATCATATTTTAGCTTTTATGGGTGCACCAATTATTCATCAACGAAAAATATTAGGTGTAATTACAGTCGAGCATCACAAAAGCCGTTTATTTAGCCGTAAAGAAGAAACATTCTTATTAACACTCGCCACTCAACTTGCAGCGGTAATTGCACATGCAGTTGTGACGGGTGAGGTTACAGCTTTTTTTGATAAATTAACGCCTAGCAAAAAACAACAAGAAAAAGTTGCAAGAGGTATTCCTGTTGCATCAGGTATCGGTATTGGCACAGGTTATTTTGTTTATCCAATGGCTGATTTAAATGCAGTTCCTGATCGAAACATTAATGAACAAGAGCAAGTGATTGAAATATTGCAATTTGAAGCTGCGTTAAAGCAAACACAAGGCGAAATCAAAACATTACGCGCACGGTTGCAATCTTTACTACCAGCAGAAGAATTAGAATTATTTGATGTTTATATAAAGATTTTAGAAGCACAGCAATTTAGTAAAGAAGTAATTGCGTGCATTAAAAAGGGTAATTGGGCGCAAGGGGCCTTAAAACAAGTCGTTAAAAAACATATTTCAAAGTTTGAAAGATTAGATAGCCCTTATTTAAGTGAGCGTGCAGTTGATATTAAAGATTTAGGTACAAGAATTTTATATCACTTACAAATGGGTGGTTTGTGCACTAGACAATTTCCAGAAAAAACAATTTTAGTTGGGCAAGAAATTACAGCATCTATTTTATTAGATGTTCCAACCGAAATTTTGGCTGGAATTATTTCGATACAAGGGTCTGCTAATTCGCATGTCGCAATTTTAGCCAGAGCATTAAATATCCCAACTATCATGTCAGTGAAAAATTTAGATTTAAATCAAATTAATGGCAAAACAATTATTGTTGATGGTTCATATGGTCAAATCCATGTTTCACCCAATGCGCAATTAATGAAGCATTTTAAAGAAGTAGCCAAAGCCGCAAAAGAAGTTGAAATAGAATTAGAATATGTTCGTAATTTGCCGTCAGAAACTGCATCTGGTGAAAAAATAATTTTATCGTTAAATGCTGGATTACTTACAGATTCACAAACATTAATGCACACCAATGCAGATGGTATTGGTTTATTTCGCAGTGAAATTGCATTTATGTCACGTGAATATTTTTTAAGTGAAGATGAGCAATATATTATTTATCGTGCTTTGTTGCAGTCATTTGCACCAAAGCCTGTAGTTATTCGTACACTTGATATTGGTGCAGATAAAACTTTACCTTATTTTTCTTTTACTGAACCCAATCCATTTCTAGGTTGGCGTGGCGTACGTATTTCACTTGATCATCCAGATCTTTTTTTAGTGCAACTCAAGGCGTTACTACGTGCTAATCATAAGTTAAATAACTTACAAATTTTATTTCCAATGATTACAACCATAGAAGAAATAGAACAAATTTTATTTATTTGTCAGCAAGCATACAATGAATTAGTTATCGATTTACCTTCATTACAAATGCCACGCTTAGGTGCAATGATTGAAGTACCTTCTGCCGTGCAGATTAGTCAATCCATTGCAAAACGAGTTGGATTTTTATCAGTTGGTACCAATGATTTAACGCAATATATTTTAGCTGTTGATAGAAATAACGCGCGAGTGGCAAATTTATTTCAAGAATTACATCCAGCGGTTATTCATGCATTAAAACATGTAGTTGATAGTGCGCATGCTGTTTCTACTCACGTTAGTATTTGTGGTGAAATGGCAAGCGATCCGGCAATTGCTTTATTATTAATTGGACTTGGGTTTGATGAATTAAGTGTACATGCCAATCGGTTATTACGTGTTAAAGAAGCAATTCGACACATCACTAAAGAGCAAGCGAAGAAAATAGCAGATCAAATATTGAAATTAGAACGATCTGATGAAATTCGAATGTTGTTGGAGCAAGCTTTAATTGCTTTAGATTTGGAACATCTGCTTCACCCTCAGAAAAAACATAAAAAAAAGTAAGAAATATTAAAAATAATCTGCTTTAATAGCCCTCATTTTATTTCTTTCTTCAGGGATTCAAATGAAAAAAGAAATTATCTTATTCGGCAAATATCAACATTACAGAACTAAGAAACTATATGAAGTAATAGGTTTTGCGCTTCATAGCGAAACTTATGAAGAAATGGTTATTTATAAAGCATTATATCTTTGTGAAAAATTCGGTAATTATCGTGTTTGGGTACGTCCTAAAAAAATGTTTTTAGAAGAAGTCAGACATCAAGGCTGTACCGTTACTCGGTTCAAATACATAGATAGTGAGAACAAAAATCATGGATAATTTTGAAATAAAATTTGCTTCAGTTGATGATGTACCCTTAATTCTTTCTTTTATTAAGCAATTAGCAGAATACGAGAAATTACTGCATGAAGTAGTAGCTACAGAAGATATTCTCAAAGAAACATTGTTTGGTGCTAAATCACATGCAGAAGTAATCATTGCTTATCTTGATCAAAAACCCGTAGGTTTTGCCTTGTTTTTTCATAATTTTTCTACTTTCTTAGGGCGTCCTGGCATTTATTTAGAAGATTTATTTGTTGATCCATCTGTGCGTGGTATGGGAATAGGCCAAAAATTACTGTCATTTCTCGCTAAATTAGCAAAAGAGAGGAAATGTGGCCGATTAGAATGGTGGGTATTAGATTGGAATGAAACAGCAATTAATTTTTATAAACGTATAGGTGCTATTCCAATGGATGAATGGACTGTGTTCCGCGTCACGGGACAGGCACTAGATGATTTGGCTAGTGATAGCTTGCAAAAGTAACGAAGTCCGTTACACTGGCTTTGGTTTTTTTAGAAAGGAAGTAATCTTTATGAAGGCTGTGAAAGGTAAACCACTTACTCCAGGTGAAGTCTTAGAGAAAAAATTTTTAAAAAATTACGATATATCTCAAACTGAATTAGCTAAAGCTTTATACATTACTCGTAGACGTATTCATGAAATCCTGCGTGGTAAAAGAGCTATCACTCCTGATACCGCATTGAGAATCGCAAAATTATTCAACACTGAACCAGATTATTGGATGAACTTACAAGTTAAAGTTGATCTCTATGAAGCGGCTAGCGATAAAAAAGCAAATGCAGTGTTAAAGAAAATTAAAGCCTTGAAGAAGAGCAAATAAGATTTCTGTCATCCCGGCCAAGCACGTAGTGCGCGAGCCGGGATCCAGAGAAATATTTAGCATTACACTGGATCCCGGATAAATGCTTCGCATTTTCCGGGATGACAGTTCAACGTTTCAACTCATCAATGCCCGCAAAAAAACTCAAACAATCAGGATTCGCTAACGCATCTTTATTTTTAACTGTTTTGCCGTGCACGATATCACGTACAGCAAGTTCAACTATTTTTCCGCTAATTGTGCGTGGAATATCAGGTACTTGAATAATTTTTGCAGGAACATGACGTGGTGATGCGTTATCACGAATTAATTTTTTAATCTTATTTTTTAACTCTTCATTTAAGCTAAAGCCATTTGCTAATTTAACAAATAAAATTACGCGTTGATCATTTTTCCATTCTTGCGCAATCACTAAACTCTCAACTACTTCATTTACTTGCTCAACTTGCCTATAAATTTCAGCTGTGCCAATGCGTACACCACCTGGATTTAATACTGCATCCGAACGACCATAAATAATTAAACCATCGTGCTCGGTTAATTCTGCATAATCACCATGTGCCCAAACATTTGGAAATTTATCGAAATAAGCATGAAAGAATTTTTGATCGTCTGGATCGTTCCAAAAACCAATTGGCATCGCAGGAAAAGGTTTTGTACAGACTAATTCACCTTTTTCATTTTTAACTGCTCGGCCTTTATCATTATAAATTTCTACTGCTAAACCTAAACCACGACACTGTAACTCGCCTGGGTACACCGGCAAAGTAGGGTTACCTAATGCAAAACAAGAAACAATATCGGTGCCACCAGAAATTGATGATAAGCAGTGATCGGGTTTTATACAGCGATAAACGTATTCAAAATTTTCAACTAATAAAGGAGAGCCAGTAGATAAAATAGTGCGAAGTGAAGTTAATTCATGGGTAAATCGAGGAAATAACTCAATTTTTTGCCAGCGAGCAATTAATTTTGCGCCAACACCCATTACATTTATTTTTTCTTCATCAATTAAATTAAAAAAACAATCGTCATCAGGCTCACCTGGTGAACCATCATAAAGTAATAATGTTGTACCGATAGCTAAACCACTTACCATCCAATTCCACATCATCCAACCGCAAGTAGTGTAATAAAAAAAGACATCATTTGCTTTTAAATCGGTATGTAAGATTAATTCTTTTAAGTGTTGAATTAATACTCGGCCTGCAGCGTGAACAATACATTTAGGTAAACCAGTTGTACCAGATGAATAAAGAATGTAAACCGGATCATCAAATTGAACATGCGTAAAATGTAGCGTGTGATCGTTAGTTAAAAAATCATTCCAGTAAATCGTATTTGGTATGTGCTCGATTAGTATCGCTTTATTTTCATAAGGAATAACAACAATTTTTTCTAAAGATTTAATACAAGGAATTAAATCTCTCATTTTTTCCCAAACATTAAATTCTTTGCCATGAAAGGTTTGAGCATCTACAGTAAATAATACTTTAGGTTCAATTTGACCAAATCGGTCTAAAATACCTTGCACACCAAAATCGGGTGAACATGATGACCACACCGCTCCTAAACTGGTCGTTGCAAGCATTGCGATAATAGTTTCAGGCATATTTGGTAACACACCAGCAACACGATCACCTTTTGTTACACCTAATTTTTTTAATGCATTTGCAAGACGCGCAACCTCTATTTTAAGTTGTTTAAAGGTTAGTGTCCGACGTAGATTTTTTTCATTGCGAAAAATGATCGCAACATGATCATCATCTCGACGTAATAAATTTTCGGCAAAATTCAATGTGGCATCTGGAAACCATTCGCTTTTATAAAAAGGAATACTTTTTGAAAAAACTTGGGAGTAGGGCATATGGAATTTAATGTCACCAAATTGCCAAATGCTTAGCCAAAACTGTTCTGGATGGTCAATCGACCATTGATATAGCTCGCCATAATTATTGAAAGTAACGTTAAAATTTTTTTTTAAGAATTGATGATAATGAGTGAAATTTGATAATTCGATTCTAGAAGGAGAAGGTCGCCATAATGGTTGAGTATGATTTTCCATAATTAAAATGATTCCCCCAAAAAATGATTTGAGCGATTTCGCCATCATTTTCTCATATTTTCAAGCTTTATTATAAATGCAAGTAACCGATAAATGATTTAAAAGATTTAAAGTAGAACTGAATCATTTTGAACTCTTCAACTGCATTCTCACAATATTATTGTTGTTATTAATACTATTTGATAGCTTTTGCTCAATCGCAGTGAAACTTTTTTCAATAAAATCAATTCCATCAAAGAAATTTTTTACTTCATTAGTTAATTGATCATCAGCAAGCATAGATTTTGAAGCTTTTATATTACTAAATATTGTATTGAAATCGGAACCACTCACGATTGTTGTTTGAACAAACTGATACCATGCAGCATAAACCGAATCTTGATCATTTTTTGACGGCACAGGCACAGTACGTAGAAGCTGCATCAAAGCGGCTTTGATTTTTTCATTTAAATTTTCAGTTCTTAAAGGAATATCTGCTCTTAAAGCGCGCGTAATATATTCAAACGGATACACGCCATCTTTATCACAAAGAGTAGGATCAGCACCTAATTCAATCAAATCAGTTATCGTATCAAATTTTCCGAAATAAGCGGCGATATGTAATATTGAAGTTTTTTTAATTGGCGATTGAATATTTATAGTTTGTTGATGAGTTGTATAAAAATCTTTAAGTGCTTTTCGATAATTTTGGTTTAGTAACTTATAATATGGTTCGCATATATAAGCATCATATCGGCGTACAGATGCTAAATTCTCTGAACTTATTTGAGTATTATCAAGTACATTTAAACTCATTAAAGTATTAAACATGCTTGCAGGAAATTGCGCGACGCTTGTGAATAAAGCTGCTGGCATATTTGAAGTTTGAGGATTTTGATTGTGAGTTTTATTTAGCGCAAGGTTGGTTTTAGTTATAATTATTCTGTTTATACACAAAAAACCTGATTGAGAATTTTGATTATTAGGAAGTAAGAATCTGAAATCCATGCCATATGGCAATAAATCACTATATAGATTTTTCGATTTTTCTAATATCTGCATATGAACGTTGTTTGTTGAATTAAATTGATTTTTTATAAAATAAAATTGATAAATGTTAGCTAAATAATTATTAAAATAAAGGTAATTTGAATATTGCTTAGATAAATTCTCATTCATTAAATTTTCAGAATTATTTAAAAATGCTTCATAACCAGTGCATCTTTGTTGGTTTGTTTCAGAGATAGAAATAGAATTTTGATTGAGATAATTCAAATAATTTATGTTTATCGGTAATTTAAATTCAAATGATAGATCTAAAATAACGTTAGCAATATTAGACAAATTTTGTTTATTTTCCTCTGTAGGAGTGACACGAGGAAAATAATATAAACAATAAATAAACAAGCGAAGAAGATCTGATTCATCTATCTGAGTAGTTGAATTTTTGTAAACTGAATAAAGATGCTTAATTAACATTTCATAAATTAATAAGTTTTTAATCTCATTTCCCAACATACCAAGTACCAAATATATATTTGTAAAATAGGGTAAGGCTTTTTGTAATAGAGTTACGTGATTTGTTGCAATCATCTGTTGTATTGCTTGATAGGGCATAGCAAACCCTTGTGTGGTTGTTGCAATTGTTGTGAAAAATTCATCGAGTACTACATCAGAGACATTTGCTGCTAATAGCATACATAAACACACAGCTAGATAATCGCTGAAATTATTTAGGTAAAAATTTGAATTAACTATAATTGTCTTAGAATCTAATCTAAGACGGTCTTGCATCGTATCAGTATGAGGCGGAAAACTGTCTACTAATATTGAGTCTTTATGTGCTTGAAAAAATTTTTTTATGTTCTTTTTATTTTTTGTAAAACATACTTTCATAAATAATTCTTTGCATTTATGGGCTGAATTGAAATGCCAATGATGAGGTTTGAATAATATGTATAAAATAATTTCCAAAGGTAAGTCATCTTCAACCTGGCTATATAATTTTAATTCATGAAATATTTGATCGAATGTTTTGTCAAAACTATTTGGAGAAATTAACTTTTTAGCTAAGTTTTCTGCTGCTTGTAATAACGCTACTGAATCTTTTTTTACAGCCGTTCTTAAAAACAAACAAAGATGCTCATATTCTATAGGAAATTTGTTGCTTATTGACTTAATAGATTTTAATTTTGATTGTTGAGTAAGTTGAGTGTAACGATTGATTAATGTTACAAGAGAAGCAAGATCAAGATCCTCATAATAGAAAAGTGTGTTTACAGCGGGAACAAAATTAAACACATAGTTGATTGCATGTTCAATTAAAGCTTTATCTTTAGTTTCTAATATATGAGCAAATATTGTTTTATTATTAACAATTGCATAAAGACTGTTTTGATTAACGATATCTGTTGATAATAATTTTTGAAAATCTTGATTTGAAATATTAGTCATTGAAGTAATTATTGCAGTTTTTACTTCGGGCTTAGTGTGAGATAAAACAAATTGTACAATAGGGTTGTCAGCATCATGTTTGGCGCACATAGCAAAAATAGAACGCATTAATGTTGTATCCTTATCGAAAACCCATGTTTGTGCATTGTTATTGTTATTTTGCTTTTCTTTCATTGCAGTAACAATGTTCTCTATAAATTCAAGTATTTCTTCAGGTGTTTTGGAGCAATTATTTGCAGAGCTGTTAAGGTAGCAACTTATAAAATACGCTAGAAAAGAGTTACCATTTGAATCAACAGCGCTCCTGTTAATCTTTACTTGATTGATAAACGAAAATACGAGATTAATATTGTTAGTCGAGCAAACAAACATAGCTGCGGTTTTGCTATCTTTTTCAGCAGTTCCAATGGTCGGCGATAATTTATCTAGGCTATCTTCTGTTAATTTCTTAGTTGTTGCTAAAGCAAAAAATTCTTCGTTAGATATAGTTTCGGAGTTTTGTCTTAGTTTAGGAAATATATTTTCTATTAATTTTTGCTCTATTTCTTTCTTACTTAAATACATTGCTCTTAATGTAGTAGTTGCAGTGGTTTTGCGTGAAATTTTAAACTGGTAATCTATTGATATATTTATTAAACCAATTGCATTAACTGCAAGTTGAAGCATTTCATAATTTTGAAATTTAATTAAATTAGCTAACAGCAAATAATAGGTTTCATATGGTTCGCTATTTGGGATGA
>CAZYCO010000056.1:0-764 GCA_964645885.1 uncultured Gammaproteobacteria bacterium | reverse complement strand
TATTTGATTCAGATTATCAATATGCTTTTTAAATTCTTGTAACAAGAATAATGTAATGTTATTGAAATCAAATCTACTCGCTTTTAATAACAAGTCAGCTAGAATTTTGAGTGTTGTATCAGGTGGGTCAATATCATATAGCATATCTGCTGGCAGTGCATAATTCATGTCTACGTTGTTATTAACAAAGAATGGTTTTTCAATGACATGTTTCACTATCTTTCTAACTACATTTTCATTGCCATAATAAGCGGCTGAAAAAAAGATTCGAATAAAACGTCTAAATGAAGTATTAAATTCAAAATATTTTTCTAATTCTTTTTCAGATACATTTACACCCAAAGCAATATAAACTTCGATTGGATAAACAATACGTAGCTCACATTGAAAAGTGGTGGGTGACCCACTACATAACTTTAGGTAGATCATGTCTTGAACATGTGGGCGCGAGTTAATTTGAAAACCAAATTCTTCTTGTAAAGTTTTTAATACTTCATATCGTTTTAGAAAAATCATCCAATGGATAAAAGTATATTTATTAGGTAACAAAAACTGATTGCTTCCAGTATATTCGTTAGAGAAAGGGATAATTGTGTGAATATCGGAAAAAAATGTTTTTGAATTTATAATTTCGCTTGCGTTTTTTGGGTTAGCAAACGTTAAATTAAATAGTTCTTTAAATGTAGTACTATCAAAATTATCAGGTCCTATTAAATTATTGATTATTTCTTTTACTGCAGATTTATAATCAAAATCCTTGTTTT
>CAZYCO010000055.1:0-10820 GCA_964645885.1 uncultured Gammaproteobacteria bacterium | reverse complement strand
GCTTCATTTCCTCTAGAAAGTAGGGCAATCTTTGTTAAAGCAATTGATTGCACATAAAAATTTTTAATCATCAATTGCGCAATGTTTTCTTTTACTGATTTCTCAATTGCAGGAAACTGCTCTAACGCAGACTGTATTGCTTCTTGAAAAGCACTTTTTAACCAATCATGATTTACTTTGTTCGTTGCAAGTGTTGATTTAGCTCCATTTATAATAGTGGATACTTCTTCATTAACAGATTTCATAAATTTCCTTTTTTATAATTTAATGCAAATGAACAAGCAGCTATTCTAGATAAATTTCAAACTAAACTAGCTTTCGAAGCAGCGATATTGTTTTCGGTAAATGTTTGATTAACAAGTTTTTCTGCAATAAAACTTTTTACAGTTTTTGTAGGTAGTTTTGGTGTTAATTTTACTTTTGTAATAAGCCAATCGCCTTTTAATTTTAAATAGCCATCTAAATCATTTAATGATTCTTTTTAGTACTTGATGATTAGATAATTCAGCTGTTAATTTATATATTATGATTCGAATGCTAAACCATTCATGTTTTTATCAAGATTCTATTCACTACATTTTAAAATTAAATTTTGCATACAAAATTTGAGGAACGCACACCATGAAATCATTCGCTAGCGATAATTATTCAGGAATTTGCTCAGAAGTTTTAGAAGCGATTCAAGATGCTAACGAAGGACATGCCTCTTCATATGGCGAAGACCCTTATACTGAAAAAGCACTAAAGTTATTAGAGAAAACGTTCGGAAAAAACTCAGCTTATTTTGTTTACAATGGCACAGCGGCTAATTGTCTTGGTTTAAAAGCCGTTACTCGTAGCCATCACGCGATTATTTGCGCTGATAGCGCGCATATCGCTACTCAAGAGGTAGGCGCAGTTGAATATTTAACTGGATGCTCTTTTGTTCTTATTCCAAATCAAAATGGAAAAATTACTGCAACAGATATAGATGAAGCTTATATCGATGCAACTAAATGGGGACGACACAGTAATTTGCCGAAA
Source organism: uncultured Gammaproteobacteria bacterium (assembly GCA_964645885.1). Lineage (GTDB taxonomy): Bacteria > Pseudomonadota > Gammaproteobacteria > CAZYCO01 > CAZYCO01 > CAZYCO01. The sequence goes on along the minus strand of CAZYCO010000055.1, from coordinate 9,797 downwards.
GTAGTGAGTATTTCTCAAGCAACCGAATACGGCACAACTTACTCTAAAGAAGAATTATTGGCGATTTCCAAAATATGTAAAAAACATAAATTAATTTTTCATATCGATGGCTGCCGATTAGCCAATGCCGCAGTTGCATTAAATGCATCGCTTCAAGATTTAACTGCAGATGTAGGCGTTGATGTTTAAACGTTAGGAGGTGCAAAAAACGGTTTGTTATTTGGTGAAGCGATTATTTTTTTTAAAAAAGAATTAGCAGATGAATTTGAATATACTCAAAAACAAGGATTGCAATTACATTCTAAAATGCGTTTCTTATCTGCCCAGTTTATTCCTTACTTAGAAAAAAATATTTGGCATCGTAACGCAAAACAAGCCAATTTAATGTGTCATCAACTTGCTACAGGATTAGCTAAAATAAAAGAAATTAAACTTGCTTATCCAGTTGAGACCAATCAACTTTTTGCGTATTTTCCTAAAAAAATCATTACTGCAACTCAAACTAAATTTCCTTATTATGTTTGGGATGAAAAAACAAATTTGGTTCGAATTGTCACAAGCTTTGATACCACTGAAAATGAAGTGAATGAGTTCATAACATTAGCGTCAAATGCTTAATTCAGTAATGAAGTTTATAATTACATCTAAACTCACAATTTAAAAATATATATTAAAAAGTAACTACTATGTTAAGACAAAGAATTAAAACAAATAAAACGAACGATCCAGAAAATAATCTACAAATATCAGCAACAAATAACAACGCAAACTGGTATAAAAAACTCTTCACTGTTTTTTTAATTTTTATAGTAGTCGTTGCTGCTATTTCAGGTATTGGTTTATTGCTTCAACGACAGCGAGAAAAAAAGTTTGCTCTTAAAGTAATTAATAATGACTTAGCTGATAACGAATTTAAACAACCCATTACCGATAAAACTGTTCAAATATTAAAGGATTTATCGATACAAGATCCGCTCGAATCACAAATATTTATGAATTCACCTTTTAAAATTTACTTGAAATCTTTTTTTGCAGATTTATCTAAAAATGCACTTGGACAAACAGATGCAAGAATAAATGAAATGTATCTATATGTTATTGATAAACAACCTGATTTTTATTTGGCTTTACCAGGTGAAGATATTCACACGTATGGCTTAAAAACTACAACAGAACACGAAATACACCACATCACCGTTATCATGAGTAACTCAGATCAAAATTGTAATCCTTCGCTTTTCCTTTCAAATCTTATTGATGAAGATCCAATTAGTTACTACTTAGGTTACAAAACTACGCCAATGCTAGCTTTACCAAAACAAATGCAATCGATTTTAAAAGACTACAATAATTTCGATAGCTTTTTTAAGGAAAAAATTAATCCTCTATTAGAAAAGAAAAAATCAAATAACTTAAACTCAAGTGATAAAGAATTACTAACTCATTTAGAACAAGCTGTTAGTGATTATGAGCCTGCTGAATGCATGGTTATTATTGATATTGAAGATTCTCAAGAACAAAAACAAATTTTTGAGAATGTGGTAAATGGTTTAAATAATACAATGCAAACTAATGAGCCATATTCATATTTATTTGAAAAATTAAATTACACCATGCACATTCGTCAAATTTTGCAATTTGGCCGTTACGTAAAAATTTCTGGTCTAACTGTTAAAGATCCAAATGATAAATTAGAGGCATTAGCAAATGATTTTAACTATTACGAAACTAAAACAGCTTTAAATAAAGATTTAATGCAAGGCCATGACGAAATTAAGAAGAATCAAAGGAGAGCAAATTTTGAAAAAGATGCAACTAGGCAATCGATAGGCAAATCAAAAAATATGTTTTTTAGTGAAGCAAAAGAAATACATCGCAATAACATGAAGCAATCTAAATGTGAAGTAGTAAAAAATGCAGTTCAAAATTATGAACAAAGTGAAAAATTTGTATCAGATCAAGAAATGGCTCAGTTTTATCAGCAAATAAAATCTAATGGTTTTTAATACTCAGTCGTATTCATATAATCCACTTAAATGTAAGAAAAAGTCATCCCATTGTAAGCATTATTACAATTATTATTATTTTCAGGTTCTATTTGCTGCGAAGTTGAACTAATTAAAATTACACCAAATTGTTTTAATTTATTTTGCATTTGTTCCAGTTCATTTGCGTTTAATGTTATTTCTGCTTGTAATAATGCAGCTATTTTTTCTATATATACCATTGCATTTTGATAATTGTCTTCTGCCATATAAGTATTTAATAAGCTAGATTGTAATTGTTCAAACTGTTCGATAATCGGATGATTAAATTCTCGGCAATATTCTTTATATTTATAGTGACAATTAAATTGGTAATCTAAGTATTGCATCAAATCAATCAATTCTTTTTTCAGTTCAAAACTATTTTCACCTTGTATGTGCGGTAAAAATAAAAAGTAGAATTGTTTTATTAACGTTAATTTTTCTTTAAACGTTCTTTGATCTAAAAAAGAGTTCTCATCATTATTTACTTGCTGTTCAAGTGTTATTTCTCCTGTTTCCTTTATATCAACTGAACAATTCTTATTTTGCGTTTGAAATAAATTTGCTTCTTGTTCGATGGCACTTAGTTGTTTTGATGAGAAAGAGCTTTTTATTGAAAAAACAATTTTATTATTATCAATAATTAACTTAAACCAATCTTTAGCATAATGCTTTGCGAATTCTAAACGTAATAACTCAAAGTGTTTAAATACAGTTTTATTAGGAAAAATAAGATCTTGATCATCTAATTCGCTTGTATGATTGATATCAAAATAAGACTGTAATTGCTGCATAGAAAATGCCAATTTTAAATTAGACAATTCTGGCTTTTGCATCATTATCAATGGACGATTCGCCCAATCTTTTTGTTGTAAATCATTTACTAACCAACGATTGGTGTAGCAATCTAAAATAACCATTTTTAAATGTGGAAATTTATTTAAAATGCGCGCTAATTCAGCTGTTTGATCTTCCTTAATATAGGCATGAGATAAATCAATGATTTTGATTTGTTTGCGCGAAGACTCAGATAAAGAAGATAATAATAACAATGGATTTGCCGATAATGATAAATCTATTCGTCCATCTTGAAATCTTAAGCGACATAATTGCTCTTCAATAGTTAATTTTCTAAAACGATGAAAATAAAATTGTTCAGCATGAGATAACTTATAAATTTGGAAATGATTTTCCAAAATAAAACCACAACGTTGATGATTACTATTGAGCAGCAATAATGTGCGACCGGTGCCTAAAATATAATGAATATTGTGTTCGAAAAATGCATGCATTGCTTTTAAGGCAACAGAAATATGATTTACTTCTGGTTCTAATACCAACGTATTAAATCCTCCCGAAATCACCATCACGTTAACAGCGCCAGGATTATTAAAATTTAATGCATTAAGTGTTTGTTGCATCTGATAACTATCACCTTCAACAATAACAAAATCTTGTTGATCATTAGGAAATAATTCCGCGATTAATTTCTTGGCATGATTTACATTACTTACTGAAAAATCGAAGGCAAAAACTTTTACAGACTTATGGGTTTTCTTTGCTTTTGTATAGCAGGCAATTGCTTCTTTAGCGAAACCGCATCCAGGTACAATCAATTGAATGGTTTTATCTGCCGGAATAACCTCTAATATTTTCGCTAACTCTGTTGCTAATAATTGATGTAATGACTCATATAAAGCTTCTAAACTTTTTTTATGTTGTTGATAAATGGCTAAATTATTCCATTCACTTTGTGCAGTAGTATGTCCTCTTTGACCTACTAAACTTTCTCTAGTTGCACCACAACTCAGTAACAATGGTGTAAATTCTTTTTGTTTTAACAATAATTTTTGTTCTTGGCCATTTTCTAGTTCTAAGATTGCTAAATCACCTCTGTCAAAATTACTGACATAAAATGAAATATAATTAATTTTTTGATTTGAAAAGGTAATTGAATAATTTGTTAAATTAAGGTGAATTTTTTCGACCCAACTAGCTGTAGAAAAATCAGCTGCATATTTAGTTACTTGTTTTGCCGATTTTGTATTTTGATTATCCAAATAGTTCTGTAATGCTGGACGTCCTACATATGAGCGAATTGCTGAAAACATAGATAAAACCAAATAACAGTTAAAATTTAATTATGCCTGCTGCTTTATTAAGAAATGGTTAAATTTGGCTTTTTACGTTAAAAAATAAGGGTTACTGAACTTGGATTAATGAAGTAACAAACAAATCACATTAAGAGGAAGATAAAAGATTCGCGACAATAATACACGCTAATTAGCTCCAGAATTAGATTTTGTCATACTAAAAGCATTTTCTGTTACTGTAAGTTCATTATCAATTTTTAATTTTGGCTGAAACATCGGTAGAAGCTTAGCAAGTCCAGAAGAAACATCTTGCGCATGTTCATTTACATTATTATTTCCTGACGTTATTGCTTGCTTTTTCGCGGCTATTTTTTCTTCTATTTCTCGCAACATCTCATTTAACACTGGGTTGAATACTAAATTAAGAAAATTTTGTTCAATCTTTGAATGAAGAGCATCTTGTTGATCCATTTCTTGTATTTCTAAAGCAGTTTCATAATCTTCATATGAAGAAAAATCATCCGGTGATAATTTAGGAAGTGATTTATCAATTAACATTTGTTTTATTAGAGTTTTAACTTCATCGTCGCTTAAGGATGCAAAAACGAAATCTATAAATTTATTTACATAATGCATGATCAGTTTTTTTGCCAAATGTGAATTTAAGTTGCCATCTGAATCGCAAATTTGTAACGGAGCTTTGATCCCTAAGGACTTTTGCCAAAAATCGTAAAAAAATAAACGTAATTGATTGCTAGTTTTATTTGTTGAATTATTTTCATTAGCAGACTCTGGCGTAACAACTTCTACTATGAAATTAATTGAATCATCATCAAGTTTCAGACCTTCAGAAACTAAAATCACGATATCATGTATAGTATGAAATGCCAGCTGTTGCAGATAATCTTTATTCTCTACATTCATTAAATTACCGAAAATAATAGATTTACCAAACCGATCTTTTATATTTTTATAATCTTTTACCTCTTTTCCTTGTTGTGCCATCTTGCTGAAACTAGGCATTTTTAAGGCAGGTAAAAAATAATTATTAATTCTCACTTGTACAACATCAAAATCTTGAGATTTAAGCCCCAAGCTTTTTAACTTATCCGCCATATTTTTTTCAGCATAAACAGCCTCAATCCAATCAGCTGCCATACTTTCGCAGACAGAGTCGATATCAACTTTTCTTAAAGCAATAACTTCACCATTTGCAATATCGTAGATTGTCTTAAAACCGCCAGACCGAAGGCGACGCGCAATTAATTTTTTCCCATCTATTTCAATTTGAATTGTTTGAGGATTGGATGTTAGTTCTTTTAAACTTGTTAAAGCTGCATGCGTTATTTTTAAATCTTGAGCAGCAATTTTCATTTTAGAGTACTACCTATGATTTTTTGCAATGGAATATATCACCGTACATATTAAGAAATGCTTAATTTTCAAGCTAACATTGAAAATATAAGCTCAGCCAAAATTCAACTACTCTTAAAGATGATTATTCACCAATTATAAAATAAGGCTTAATCATGTATTTCTTAGATCGTCTACAACATGAATTAGTAATCGTGAATGAATTTGTTAAAGATATAAAATGGATTTTAGGAAAAGCGTTTCTTGGTTTGTATTACAGCGCTGATTTACTTGGACAGACACTGAGCGACGGTGCTGTCATACAAGAAATGGTAGATTACATTAAAAATAAATTCGAAGACGAAAATGATTCGCAATTCAATACCGAAATGAAATTAGGAATCTGTTTATCTTTAATCGCATCTATACCATTTACATTAACCGTTATATCGGTTGCGAGAAATAAACAGCAAGTTTCACAATCAAGTCTTTTATTGCAAGAACAAAGACCATTTCCAACACTTGAAGCAAAGCAAATCAAACATCTTACCAATTTCGATCCACACAGCCATACTGAACATCACAAACGACATTTTATGATTAGAGCTATCATTCTTGTAACTCGCCCAGCTCCTTTTTTTGCTCTTGTTTATGGCAGTACAAATGAAATCGCACACACCATTATTAAAAATAAAATGGGTAAAGAAATTGCGATACAATTATTTTGTATTTCACTGAGTGGAATAAATGCGAAAAATCGTTATCAACTACATACCCACCATGCTAATGCGCGCGAAGGTTATTTCGATTTATTAAAAAAATTACCTTTTAGAAAAAAAGTTAAAGGTATTTGTTACACAGTAACTTTAGCGTTGGGACATGGCTTTGAAGGTTGGTTTGAAGTTGGTTATGGTTTAGACGCGTTGCTTCATACTGCTGTTTTTTTTGGTTTACCTGAATATCGTTGGCTTCAAGGTTTGGCACTAATTGCAAACACTTATTTCTCTGGCTCAATGCTGATTGATGCAACAAGAACAGAAGGTCGCTCTATTCTGCTAAACATGATGCAAGATGATAAACAGCATGCTAATCATTGGTTTACAACTGTATGGTTATGGCTAGCACGCATTCCTCATGGCTTGATGCCAGCACTTGGATCAATTGAATTTTTAAATCTTCTTTATTGCATGAGTAGTTCAGAATTCGAAAATTTAACACCAGAATGTACAAACAATTTAACAGATAGATTAGATTTCATTCCAAGAATGATGGTGTTCGCTCTTGCTTCTATATTATTTGGCTATGGTGGAGCTGAAGGTTTTTATGCAACTTGTAGAGAACCAACCGACCAATTTGTACGTCGTGCAGATACAACTGCACGTCAAGCAGCTACAGAGTTAAAAACAAAATTTATGCAATGTTACGCAAATTTTTTTCCGAAAAAGAAAGAAGAAGATATTGCATTTAAAGAAGATAACGATATTGAACTAGCTTCATTTCAAGATTTATCGATTCAAAGAGTAAATTAAGAATATTTTCTTGTATTGAGCAATGCGCTGTTTTTAAATTTTGAAGATTAATTTTTATTCTTCTTAATAAATTATGTGTACTTGCAGCATGAATAAATTCTTTTCATGGTATTGTAGATGATATTTTTATCAAAGGATGAGTAATTATGTTTTCTTTATCTTCATGGCAAGCATCTTTGCAATATATCAAACAGTCACTCTCTTCTTTTTATTACAATTTTGAAGAGAATTCTGACTTACCAACATTAAGCAAAGCAAAATTAAGTTCGGAATTTCAACATTATCAAAATTGGTGCGAGCATTTTCAAAAAGATATTGATTTATTAGCGCAAAACATAGCACTCGGTGAATTATCGTATGAAAAACTTCAAAATATTTTATTGGAATTTCAAAATAATTTAGACGCAAATATTGTTTCGCCTATTTACTATCAACAAATGTTAGCCAGACTTGAAACTAATTTAAAACAAGATTCAAAGCTTAAATTTACGCTTAAAACTGCAAAACATGATTTACATCAACAATTAAGCAACAACCCAAATTTAGCCTTAAACTTTTTTTATAATGATGTCATTAATCTTGTCATTCAATTTTGTACTCAAGGCATCAATGAAAAGTTTTTATTTAATTCTTTAAACTTTTATAAAAAATTTATCGATGCAACACTTTATCAACAAGTTTTAGCTGCAATACAAACCCTTATATCGTTAAAAAATGCTAAAACTTATCAGGAAGTTGAAACGATTTATCACACCAATCCAAAATTAAATTTAGCGTATGAAAATTTAGTGCAACAGTTAAATCAGATTTTCGATTCTGAAATTAAATCAGATTCAAAAGCGAAAAATATTGAACCAAATACTTTTAGTAAAATATTTGAAAAAATTAAACACTCAGCAATAGAAACTATTGCTTATGTTAAAGATCATCGAGAAATAATAGCCACAACAATAACAGGTGCTGCAACCTTAACTGCGATAACTTATGTTACTCATCAAACTGCAACCAATTCATTTCTATCTATAAATCATTCTAATTTCATTACATCCACTACTTTTATGTTGAGTCACGCAGTTTTAAATACTCGACATGACTATACGCATGGTCACTCAGTCATCATGTTAAGTGGTGTTGCATCGTTATTTTCTAGCGCTGCTGCACAAAATACCGAAGGCACCCTATCGGTTAATGAATTAAATGGTAGCAATGGTTTTACTGTTTTAAGCAAATATGCAAATAGTTATATTGGTAAATCAGTACACACTGCATATGACATGAATAACGATGGTATTGATGATGCCATTATTGGCGCGCCAGGTTGCCCTGCCAGCAGTGCATATGTCATCGAAGGTCAAAATGGAAATTATCCAGCAACATTAAATTTAACTAATTTAAATGGTGCAAATGGTTTTGAAATGGATAGCCCAGATAACTCTCCTGCTAGTTATTTATCTTTAGATCAATGTTTTGGCTTTTCTGTTACTGCAGGTGATTTTAATAAAGATGGATTTTCTGATATTGCTGTAGGTGATCCTGCTGCCTATCAAAGCAGAGGTGCAACTTATACCTACTTGGGACAATCGACATTTCCAGCAAATGTAAATATGACTAATCTCAATGGCGATAACGGTTCTGTTCTTATTGGTTCATCTCAATCTTATAACCCTGCTGCTGTTTATAACGAACAATCCGGCGCATCTGTAACCAGCGGTGATATAAATGGTGACGGATATACTGATCTTTGTATTGGTGCACCAAATGCCGACTTACAAGTAGGTAAAAGTTATATTTATCTGGGACGAAAAAATTTCGCGCCTACCATTGATTTGACTTATGCCCAAGAAGGTTTGATTACACTTTACGGTAACTCATCTTCTCCTCAAGGAAATTTTGGCGCTCAAATCGTCAGTGCTGATTTTAATGGTGATAGTTATGCTGACTTAGCGGTAAGTGCACCATTTGCTAACAATAGTTACGGTGTTATCACTGTTTTTTATGGTGCAGCACAATTACCTACAACCATTAATGCTGAAACGTGCAGCAACTGTTTTCATTTTTATGGTTATCAAAATTTTCAAACTGGAAATTTGTTAAGCGCTGTTTTAGATATCAACGGTGATGGAATTGCTGATTTAGTAATTGCGCAGTATCCGGTAGGCCCTATCTATGTAGTCTTTGGACAAAAAGGCGGTTTTACTCCTGGTTTAACTTTACAAAATTTAAATGGTAAAAATGGTTATGTCATCACAACTCCTTATCTTGTAGGCATTGGTGATGCGGGTGATTTTAATGGTGATGGTTATAACGAGTTAATCATCGGCGATGCGATGGCTGGTAATTGGGGCACTGCATTTATTTATTACGGTCATTCAGGCAGCTTTCCTGCAAAAATTGATACTTCTCAAATGAATGCAACCAATAGTTATAGAATCGTGAATGACTATGACTCTTATAAAATATACGGCAGTGAATTTGGAACAGGCGTCAATACGGCAGGCGATATGAATCAAGATGGTTGTGCTGATGTGATGGTTTCTAATCCGCACGGCTATACACCTTATAGCAATGTATCCAGCGCAACTTATTTTGTATTTAGCGATTGTAATCAAGTTGAGAAAAAAGCATCTGAAACCAAGCAAGCTAAAGTTGCTAAATTAATGACGTTGGGTTTTGCTAAAAAATCTAAAGAGCAAGTACCTATTAATGAAGACGAGTCATCTCAATTTCATAAGATGCATAACAATTAATGACTTCAATTCAAAAACCAGAGTTACTTTTTATTGCTGCAATATTTC
>CAZYCO010000054.1:10209-11239 GCA_964645885.1 uncultured Gammaproteobacteria bacterium | reverse complement strand
GCTTATATTGAAACATTATCAGTACAAAGCAATATTTCTGGTAACCAGATGAATTCACAGAATTTAACTGAGATAGCAAATACCATTGTGCTGGCACCAACTCATTTATCCACAATTGAATAAGCAATTTTTAATTGATTTGACGGCTTTATCCACAGAAACGGAAAATTATCCACAAAAATATCAAAATTTTGTATCAAGCAAATGTTACTGATTCAAATGTAATAATTTTAAAAATATTATTTTTTTTACTACTTATCTTAATCACCTCAATCTATTTAGAGGCAACTATGAGTTCTAGTTTTTCACGCATCAATAAAGGCGCTATCGTGTCAATTGATCCAAATACAGCTGTGCCTACAGTTATCATGTTTCAATATAATCCAACTCAATTAACGAGAAATATTTCACCACAAATGTCTGACGGTGAAGGTAATGATCGAGCAGAACCTTTACGTTTAAAAGGTGCACCTATTGAGACTATGCAATTGGAAATTGAAATTGATGCAACTGATCAATTGAATAACGGTGATCAACAAGCAAGCAGTCTTGGCATTTATCCGCAGCTTTCTGCATTAGAAATATTAGTTTATCCAAAAAGTTCTCTTGTAACTACCAATACAGTGTTATTGGCGGCAGGAACAATTGAAATTTTACCTACAGTTGCTCCACTTACTCTTTTAGTATGGGGTGTCAAACGTGTACTACCTGTAAAAATAAATGATTTTTCGATTACTGAAGAGATGCATGATATCAATTTAAATCCTATACAAGCTAAAGTGAATTTAAATCTGCGTGTGCTTACATACAATGATTTATCAATTACGAATCCTGGTTACTATTTGTATCTTGGTAATCAAGTATTGAAAGAAACATTTGCCTCAATAAACACAGCAAACCAAATCGGTTCAACAATTAGTAAAATACTTTCTTAATAAAAAGATATGTTTTGAGAACTTATCGTTCAAAAATAGTTAACTCGGCCCTCGATCCGTTACACCTAAATTTAATAAAATGAAATTTGGATTAC
>CAZYCO010000054.1:8887-10136 GCA_964645885.1 uncultured Gammaproteobacteria bacterium | reverse complement strand
TTTATAAATAATGCTGAAAACGCTTGGAATAACCAAGTACCGTTTTATGTTACAAGTAATCCATATATTGCGCATTCCTATGCTCAGATGCTCATTGAATTTATAAAAGATCATGTAGAGCAATATGGTCAAAATGAAGAGCCATTTTATATTTTAGAATTAGGCGCAGGCTGTGGCGCATTTAGCTTTTATATGGTGAAACAATTACTTGAATTGATGAGAGAACAGAATCTGACAAACATTAAATTCAAATATGTTATGACTGATTTTGCCGATAAATTATTTGAATTTTGGAAATCACAGCCAAATTTAAAACCGTATATTGCAGAAGAAATTTTAGATTTTGCTTTTTTTGATTTGGAAAATCCCCATAAAATTTTCCTTGTTAACTCTGGTAAAGAAATTCATAGCAGAAAGTTCAATAATAAAAATCCGCTAATTGTGCTAGCAAATTATGTATTTGATACACTACCGCATGATGTTTTTAAAATCAAACATCAACAGTTATTTGAAGCCACTATTAGTAAAGAAAAAACAATAACTGATCTAAAAAATTTTGATAATAAAGAATTAGATTTTTTTAACTATAAAAATATTAATGATAATTATTATGTTGAATTAGAACATATAAATACCATTCTTTCAGAATATAAACATTCGACTATTGAAACAATCGATCGGTATTTTTCTATTCCAATCTCAAGTATCAAGTTAATCGATTATTTATTTAATTATAGCAACGGAAACTTATTATTAATTACTAGTGATAAAGGACATGTAGAATGGACAAAATTTGCAGAACCTAAATTTTCTCATCATAGCTCATTCTCATTGTCAGTTAACTTTGATGCAATTATTAGATATTGCAATAAAATTGGCGGAAAGCATTTTCAACAAAGCTTACAAAGCCAAAGCATTACAACATGCTTGTTTACTTTTGGAATTAATATTGAACGCTACAAAAATATCTTGCTGTCTTTAAACACTTATCTAGACTTTTTTAGTCATAATAATATTTTTAATCTATACCGTCATTTGTTACAAACCCAAGAATTTGCTGATTTGAAAACCATTACTTCTTTTTTAATCCTAACAAAATATGATCCGCATATTTTCAATAGATGCTTCAATACAATTTTAAAATTAATCCTTCATGAAGAGGAATCATCTGTTTTAAATTTATTAAATATGCTGCCTAAAATTGCAACTAATGTTTATTGTTTTGCAGGTAATGAAGATACATTTGCTA
>CAZYCO010000054.1:4476-8871 GCA_964645885.1 uncultured Gammaproteobacteria bacterium | reverse complement strand
TGGAAAATTATTGCAATTGTTAACTAAGTTTAATGAAGCAATTAAATATTATCAGCACTCACTGACATTTTTCGGTAGAGATATCGAAAATGTATTTTTTAATATGGGTGTTTGCTATTTTTATTTGGGACAATATCAAACTGCTTTGAAAATGTTTGAAGAAGTAATTAAGCATTCTTCATCTAATATTACTGCTAAAGGCTGGTACCTTCATACGTTACAAGCAATCAAAAATAATTCACTCTTACTTCAACATGTAACATAAATCCTATCTTTCTGATAGGAACAAATTTTTCATTGAGGATTCAATAATGAAAGGTGATTTTTCGAAATTAAATTTTAATTCTGATAACCATTACAGCAGCGTGCGAATGCAGCAAGGTCGTATTCAAACGGATGCGGATTGGAATGAACAAGCAGATATTTTTAATTATCGTTTGGCTTTAGAAACAACTGATTTTATTGGTGGATCAGGTGCACCAGAATATGCACCTGGATTCGGCATAGATGCGTTGGGAAAAAATTTAAATATCAGTCCCGGTCGTTACTATATCAATGGCTTACTTTATCAAAATAAACAAGAAGAACTTTTTACTCAGCAAACATTTTTTCCAAATGCAACTTTACCTGCAACAGCACAAGAAGGTGAACTTTATTTAGTTTATCTTGACGGTTGGCAGCGAAGCATTACAGCTGCAGAGCAACCTACTTTACCAGAGATTGCTTTAAATGGTGCAGATACCTCGACGCGCATTCAAAATATTGCTCAAGTTAAAATAATGTCGAAAAATTTAGGACAAACATCAACATTAACTTGTCAACATATTTTTGATACCAGTACCGCTATTGGTTACAACAATACAAATTATTGGAAAGCTGAAACTGCTCGAAGTACAGGTGGTATTGCTGCTCGAGTTTTAGAAGGTACAACAGTAAGCAATCAATTATATAGAATTGAAATACATGATGGTGGCAATTACTCGAATGCAACGTTTAAATGGTCATTTGACAACGGCACACTTGCTGCTTCGATTGATGAAATTAGTGGTAATGTTATTTCGATTAAACAAACGCCACAAACGTTAGCTATTAATTTCAAAGTTGGACAATGGGTTGAATTGAGTAATAGTGAATTTGATTTAAAATTACAACCCGGTATTTTTGTTAGGATTGCACAAATTAATGGCAACAAAATTACTGTATCAGATTGGCCAACAAATTATTTAATTGCAAATTCGTCTGAGCCAGATGACACAAAAACCAAAATTTTTCAGGGAGGCACGTTAAGACAATGGGAAACTCCTCCGCAAACCATGGTGCAAAATAGTAATAGTTACGCTATTCAAAGTATAAATCGCAGTAATAGTTATATTCGAATACAATTGCGGGAATTACCTTCTTTTGCAAAAGTTGGTGAATTTGTTCAATTAACTTTGCAACAAAGTACACAACAAAATGAATATGATTACTATGGTCGAATTCAAGCTATCGATTTAACTTCTTTAACGATCATAATTAACGATATTCCAGATGCAAATATATCTTTATTTAATACACTGATTTTTATTCATTCTGGCTCTAACAATTTATCGGAAAAAAACTTTGTTTCACTAGATGGTAGTTTGTCCATACAGTTTGAAACTGGGCATTATGCCACGGGTGACTATTGGCTTATTCCTACCCGTTCATTAACTAATAACATTGAATGGCCAGAAAGTTTTAATGATCAACCTAGAATATCTGCAGTTGGTTGGAACAGTGCAACCGATTTTCCAAAAGCCAATGTTTTTTGGTCATCTACTGTATTAAATAATGTACCATATGCCGTTACTTATCAGTCATCATTATTGGATGTCTTTAACTATGTTAATAACCAATGGAATTTTATTTCTAATGCTAGTCCACGTATTAACTTTTCTTTGGTTGGTCTTGCAGGAAAATTATATGTATTAGGCGGACAATCGCCTAATGATATGTCCTTCATTACTTCTGTAGATGTTTTTGATTCATCTACACATAGTTGGCAAACATTAAATCCAATTGGAGAATCAACGGACCAGCAAGGATTACCGCCAAGAATAAATGCAACTGCAGTCACAATAGATAATAAAATTTATTTGCTAGGTGGAAATGATAGTGATCATACCGTTAATACTATTATTGAATACAATCCTGCAACTAATACATGGAAAGCACTCAATAATTTAAATCATGCTCGAGAACTCTTTTCCGCTTCAGTTGTTGACGATAAAATTTATGTGCTTGGTGGAATAAATATAAATGATCCAGTGCTATCAATCGAAGAGTTTGACGTAAAACAAAATCAATCTAACCTCAAATTAGCTGCTTTAACGAGCGCTTGTTTTCAAGCTACGGCCACAACTGCAAACAATCTTGTTTATTTAATAGGTGGTACATCAGACGGTACAACGAGTTTAAACCAAGTAAAAATTTATGACGTTTACCGCGACTTAATATATGAAGGAACACCACTACCTGCTGGACGAGATAGATCTACTTCTTGCGTCAGTAATAATGTTATTTATTTTATTGGTGGTTATGAAAATAACGAACCGACTACATCAACCTATGTTTATGTACCAGCTATTTTAGCTCAAGGTATTGAACACCATTATACCAAACTCGCTGTTATTCAATATGTTAATAATTATTGGCAACTTGTAGATGATTGTCGGCAAATCTTTTCGCCGCTTTCTAGTTTCAAAGAATTAAATGCTGTTACTGCTGCACCTAGTGCACCAAATGCTTCTATATATATAGATAATTCAGGACATGTTGGAATTGGAACAGGTGAACGCACACCTGTTAGTAATGTAGAAGTGATTGGTATAACGACTGTCGACACATTGAATGTCAGACAAGTTATTTCAGGCAATTCAATTATTGATCAACCACAAATCAAAGATAATGCAATTACAAATAGTAAGATTGCAAATTTATCAGTAGATATTAATAAACTTACGACTGAACTTACAAAAAAACTTGTTCCAACTGGAACTATATTTGCATTTTCAGGTAATAGCGCTATTCCAGATGGTTATTATGAATGTAATGGCCAACAACTTAGTTCAGCAGATGAGCCTGATTTATGGAATGTTATTCAAGGAGCATTTGGTAGTAATCCAATTCCAAATTCTAATGGTGTCTACTTTGCTCTACCTGATTTACGTGGACGCGCTATTTTTGGAGCTGGCCAAGGTGAAGAACAATATTTTAATTTTGCAGCAAAAGGTGGTAGTGAAAAAGTGCAACTTAATTTCTTTGAAATGCCGCAACACAACCACTTTATAAAAGATTATTTCTTTGCTGAAAATTACGAAGGTGGACCAAACAATTTAATTGGTTCGCATAGTACCGACTATGACAATTCGCTCCACAACACTGCTAATTACACAGACAATTCAGGTGAAGGCCAGCCTCATGAAAATATGCCTCCATACTTAGTCTTACGATACATTATTAAGCGATAAATTACGCATAATATTTGTTTAATTTTTATAAAAAGAGGTTACGTATGATAAAAGTTTATAAATCTCAAGTTGGTAATATTTCTAAAGAAGAATTTGATCAGCTTATTCTGAAGTACAAAAAAGAATTACAAAAGCACGCAAAAACTATTGGTGTACCTGCACCTTATGCACCTCCTCTTATACGCGACATCGTTGCAAATAAAGGTAAATATGTATGGAGTGATAAAACGCCAGAACAAGAAGCAATGGAAGAAACTGCTGCAAAATTAGCATTAAAACAAAAAGAAGAACAAGAAAATCTACTGCAAATAAGAAATAAGTTTGAACAAGAAAAACAAAAATCAATAAATAGTACCCATAAACGTTACAAGGAATATAGAAGAAGTGAATATCCATCGATAGGTGATCAATTTGATGCTATTATGAAAGGTTTTCATTCATTAATAAAAGTCGGAATTCAACTTGCGCCTGAAACAATAGCCTGGGTAGACACTTGTATGACTATTAAAAACACATTCTTAAAACCTAAGGAAAAATAATTGGAGGACATTATGTTTGATCCATCAAGTCGGTATTACGCATTAGAAACAAAATATTACACTACAACTGAAGGTTTAAAAGTTGCTTATCAAAGCCGACGTTTTTTACCTGCAGGCTCATCCATGTCCGCATTAAAGCATATCAAAACTGCAGAAAATCAACGCATCGATCAAATCACCAGTGTTAATTTAGGTGATCCATTACGTTTCTGGTCGGTATGTGATGCAAATGAATCAATGAATCCTTGGGATTTAGTGGCAACGCCAGGAAAAGATTTAATTATTCCTATGCCGCAACTTTAAGGTCAGATTAATATGTATCTTGTTAATACTTACTGTTCTATTTTTGCTGGGCCTACTGTGCC
>CAZYCO010000054.1:0-4443 GCA_964645885.1 uncultured Gammaproteobacteria bacterium | reverse complement strand
CAACATTAGCAGAATCAATTCAAGAAATAGAAGTAACTGAAGATGATAAAGGTAGTTCCGGTTTTCAAATTGAATTTTGTATTGGACATAATTCTTCTTTTTTTAGTCTTGATTATTTTTTAATGCTGACACCGCAATTAAAACCGTTTAATCGTTTTATTATTTCAATCATCATGAGTGGTTTATCTAAAATATTATTCGATGGCATTATTACTAATGTGCAATTTTTACCAAGCAACACACCTGGACAATCGCGTTTAATTATTACTGGTGAAGATTTAAGTGTGTTAATGGATCGAGAAGAAAAGATTGTTGCTCATCCATCACAAAATGAATTGATGATTGCAAACAAAATTATCGCAAGCTACTCGCAGTATGGAATTATTCCGCAAGTTACTCCTCCACCTGTATTAGATATTCCCTTACCGACATCAAGAACACCAATGCAACATGGTTCTGATTTGGCTTATTTAAATGAAATGGCAGAACGTTACAATTATGTTTTTTATATCACACCTGGTCCTGTTTTATTTTCTAATATCGGTTATTGGGGACCACCTAAACGACTTGGATTACCGCAATCTGCTTTAAGCATGAATATGGGGCCAGGATCAAATATCAGTTCAATTTCATTTCAAAATGATGCACTTTCTGCAACTACAATTAAAGGTGAAATGCTTGATCCAATTACTGGAAAAGAATTACCAATACAAACTTACGGTAGTGCGCGCTCTCCTCTTTCAAGAAATGGTAATTTGCCCTTACATGCACGCAAAAAATTATTAAACAACACTGGTAGTTGGAATTATCAACAAGCTCTAGCACGTGCCCAAGGGGAAACCGAAAAGTCGATTGAAAAAACAGTTACTGCAACAGGTGAATTAGATGTCGCACGTTACGGTAACGTTTTACAAGCACGTAACATTGTTGGTTTACGTGGTTGTGGACAAACATATGATGGCTTGTATTACGTACAACAAGTTACACATCGCTTAAAACCTGGAAGTTACACTCAAAACTTTACGCTTACCCGCGAAGGTACCGGAACAATCACACCTGTTGTCAGGCCATAATTAATTTTGTTCAACAATATTTATCGCATTAATTACTGTTAATAAAAAGGATTTTTAACTATGAATGCATTCCCAAAATTTTATGGCAAATATAGAGGTATTGTTAAAAATAATCTTGATCCAACTCAATTAGGTAAAATTCAAGTATTAGTTCCAAGTGTTTTAAGTCAAGCAGTTTGGGCCTTACCTTGTTTTCCATATGATGGTTTTTTCGCTGTACCTACCAATGGTACAAATGTTTGGGTGGAATTCGAAGGTGGTGATATTCAATATCCAATATGGACTGGTTGCTTTTGGGAAGAAAGACAAAAACTTGATGTACCAGGTCGCGGTAATCCAATGGCTTCGGTAATTAAAACCAAATCCATTAGTTTAACTATGGAAGAACAAGGTGCATCGCCAGGTCTAACCATTCGTGTTGAACCGCCTGTTGTACAAGCACCGCTAACGTTGAAATTTTCAGCACAAGGTATTTCTATTGATAACGCACCAGCAAAAGTGGCTGTAACCAATACTGGAATTGAAATTAGTTTAGGTGCACAAAGTATTAAAGTTGCACCCGCTGGTATTAATATTAATAACGGTGCATTGGAGATTATCTAATGCCAGGATACTTATTACATGATGGCGCTGTCGTACTTTGTGCACACGGCGGACAATCAAAACCAGTTCTGAAAAATCCTCGAATAAAAGTGAGTGGTTTTAATATTGTGACACAAACCTGTATATATTCGGTTTCTGGTTGCTCTTTCCCACCACCACCCAATGGTAACGGTCCGTGTGTCACTGCTTCATGGACAACTGCTTCAATTAGAGTCAAAGCCAATGGCTTACCGGTATTACTTGCCGATAGCCAAGCGATTTGTACACCAACGGCTACTAACTTAATGATTTCATTTACTCAAATTCGTGTTAAAGGACAATAGTAATGAATATTTATTTTCCCTTTCGTATTGATAATGCAGGTCGAGTTGATGAAGCTTCTTTAGAAGATCATATTAACCAACTTATACAACAAGTACTTTTTACCTCTACAGGTGAACGTGTTAATCGTCCTGATTTTGGCAGTGAATTAATGCGCATGGTCTTTTCAGCAAACAGTGATGTTATGACTGCTGCTAATGAATTTCTTGTTCAAAGCTCATTGCAAAAATGGCTTGGTGATTTAATTCAAATTGAAAATGTGTCAATTGAAAATAGTGACACTACATTAAATGTGACCGTTCAATATTTAATTCGTCAAACTCAATCCCGACAAATAAAAAACTTTGTTAATACCGGTAACAATGCAATGTAGTTTAAAACTAACTACTTAATCCTCTCGTTATTCATAAGAGAAGTAAAATATGGAAACCATTTCACAAACTGATTACATACGCAGTCAGCGTTACACTAAAATTAAATCGAACAACACGATTACAGGGATCGATTATGCTGAATGTATAGAGGATTCAAATGGCGAATTAACGCTAATAATTTACTTTATAGAAAAAACTATTAGTGACGCTGCGCGTGTACCTGCAACTATACAAATAAATAATATTCAAATTAATAATGATAATGGTTCAAAAAGTGATTTTATTATTAGCAAACTAATTATTAGTGAAGAAAATGGTGCGATTAATCTTTCACTACAGCGTACGCAACAATCATCAAATTATGTACCAAAAGGTTATAGTGTTTATATTAATCATGATCAAGTTGATGTTTTTTTAAATAATGCCCGTTTCAAAATCACTAAGAAAATTACCGTACCATCTGATAATCCAAATACATTAATCGAACAACTCGATTTAACAAATGTGGATTGTCAAAGTGAAACGACAGATGTTACAACAACTACCATGGAAGCTTATTCTGATATCGATTATTTAAGTAAAGATTACACTAGCTTCAGGCAGTTAATGTTAAACCGATTATCGTTACTGTTACCTGATTGGTCACAAGATAATGTAACTGATCTAAGCATAACAATTGTAGAATTACTGGCTTTCGCTGCAGATCAATTTAGTTATTATCAAGATGCAATTGCAACAGAAGCCTACTTATCAACTGCTCGTCGTCGTGTATCAATAAAACGTCATGCTAGATTATTAGATTATTTGGTACATGAAGGTTGTAATGCACGGGTATGGGTACAAATAGAAGTTTCATCTGAACTCACTTTGCCAAAACAAACAAAATTACTCACCGCCTCTGATAAATTTCCAGATACATTGTTTTTGTTAACTAAAGAACAATTTGATCAAATTTGGTCACAATCGGTTATTTTCGAAACATTAGAGAAAAAAGTTTTTTACCCAAACCACAATCAAATTCAAATATACGATTGGGGTGCATCTGATTATGTATTAGAAGAAGGTGTGACTAGTGCAGCATTGGTTGTACCAGATAATGAACAAGGATTAGATCAGTTAAAAGCAGGTGATTTTCTTTTATTTGAAGAAATTAAAAGTCCTACAACTAATCTTGCTGAAGATGCAAATCCATCACATCGACATGTGGTTCGTATTATAAGTGTGGAATCAAGTACCGATGAATTATTAAACACGAAGATCAAAAACATCAAATGGCATGATGAAGACGCGCTACCCTTTTGTTTAGCAGCACGAACTACGATTGCATGTGCAAACATCGTATTGGCAGATCAAGGCAGAAGCATTGAAGTGAGTGATCAAGAAGCCGATATTAATCCTGATGTTGTACCGCAACTCAGTATTTATAATCCAACCCTGACTGAACTTGATTTAACATTTAGTGAACCATATTCAAATGATTTATCAACACCAGCAAATAATTTATTAAATCAAGATCCAAGCCTTGCATTGCCAGCAATTTTATTGCAACCAACTTCATCACTTACAGATGTAACACTAGAAAAACCTAATAGTGAAAGTTGGATCCCTCGCCCTGATTTATTAGACAGTAATCGTTTCGATCAGCATTTCGTTGTTGAAGTTGAAAATGATCGCACCGCTTATTTACGTTTTGGCGATGGCACATATGGCAAAATTCCTACACCTGGTACTCAATTTAAAGCAATTTATCGTGTAGGCAATGGTACCAATGGCAATATTGGTGCAGAAAGTCTGCATTATATTTATTCTTCAACTGAAAATTTTTCAGCTATTACTAAAGTACGTAATCCACTTGCAGCTGCTGGTGGATCTGATCCTGAAAGTATCACTCAAATAAAAATAAATGCCCCACAAACAATTCATCATCAAGAACGTTGTGTCACAGAAAATGATTATGCAACTCAAGCCAAACAATATGCTGATGTTCAAAGCGCTGCTGCTAAATTTATTTGGACTGGTAGTTGGAATACCATGTTTGTTGGATCGGAAGGCGTGTGTAGGGAAAGAGTGTA
>CAZYCO010000053.1:8136-11550 GCA_964645885.1 uncultured Gammaproteobacteria bacterium | reverse complement strand
TAGTAAATAAATGACTGGTAACACAAACAACGTTAATAATGTTCCAAAACTCATACCACCAACAATAACCCAGCCAATTTGTGATCGGCTAGCTGCACCTGCACCACTCGCATAAGCAAGTGGTAATGCACCTAAAATCATAGCGCCAGTTGTCATTAAAATTGGACGAAGACGAGTTGAAGCTGCTTCGATAATTGCTTCTTTAATTGATTTACCTTCAAGTTGTAATTGGTTTGCAAATTCAACAATCAAAATACCGTGTTTAGTAATTAAACCAACTAAAGTAATTAAACCAATTTGCGTATAAATGTTCATGGTCCCATGCGTTAAACGCATTGTTACTAATGCACCTAATATCGACATTGGAACGGTAAACATCACAATCAATGGATCTCTAAAACTTTCAAATTGCGCTGCTAATACTAAATAAATGAAAACAATTGCGAAAATAAACGTTTTCATTAAAGCGCCACTTGCGTTAATGAATTGTCGTGATTGGCCTGAATAATCAAACTGAATATTTTTAGGTAAAGCTTGTTGCGCTGCGCTTGATAAAAAGTTTAGTGCTTCACCTAATGTATAACCAGGTGCAAGACTTGCAGTTAATTTAGCTGCGCGCATTTGTTGAAAATGCATTAACGATTGCGGTACAGCTTTAATTGAAATATCAGCAATATTTGAAAGCGGTACAACTTCATTACTACGGGTGCGAACATATAATGTTGATAATTGTTCTGGAAGTTGTCGATATTGTTCCATTACTTGTGGAATCACATCATAGCTTCGACCACGCATTTCGAATTGAGTAATTGCAGGTTCAGCAAGCATATTTGTCAATTCGCTACCAATTTCTTGCATTGAAATGCCCATATCCGCAGCTTTATTTCGATCGATAACAATTTTTACTTCTGGTTTATTTAATTTAAGCGACATATCTGGATTGAGTAATCGTGGATTGCTATGCACGATTTCCATCATCTTTTGTGCAGCTTTATTTAATTCTTCATATTCAGATGTTGTTTCAAGTACAAATTCAACTGGTGTATTACCAACTGCACCTGGTAATGATGGCATTTCAACTGGAAACGCCATAAATCCAGGAATCATCCACATCTTTGGAAATAAATCGGCACGAATTGCACTTTGTGATCGTTTACGTTCACTCCAAGGTTTCAAAATTAAAAATGAAATACCGCTGGTTACATCAACGCCATTACCACCATAACCATTAATAACAACATAATTATCTCTTTCAGGTACAGAGTCGTAAGCGTTTTGTATTTCTTTGGAATATTTTTCAGTGTATTTCAAATTGGCAGTTGTAGGGCCAATGAATATACCCATGATTGCACCTTGATCTTCTGTAGGCGCTAATTCCTGAGAGGTAGTAGACCAAAGCCAAAAACATAAACCAAAAACAGTCACTACAATTGCAAGCACAATTTTTTGATGTTGAATCACTTTCTTTAAATATTTGCGATAACGATCGCGTACTCTATCTGAAATTTGATCAATGGTATTTGCAAAACTATGTTCTTTAGGATGAATGACTAAAATTTTGCTACACAACATTGGTGTTAATGTTAATGCAATCAAACCAGAAACAATGACTGCACCTGCTAATGCAAATGCAAATTCACGGAAGAGGGTACCGACTAAACCACCCATGAAACCAATAGGTGCATAAACAGCTGCAAGAGTTAATGTCATCGAAATAACTGCAAAACGAATTTCGCGCGCACCTTTAATTGCAGCTTTTAATGGAGTTAAACCTTCTTCCATATGACGATGAATATTTTCTAAAACAACAATTGCATCATCGACTACCATACCGATTGCAAGTACCCATGCTAATAATGTGATGGTATTAATCGTAAATCCCATCGCTAACATCACAACACAGACACCAAAAATAGAAAGTGGAATAGTGATAGCAGGAATAAATACCGCTCGAGCTGAACCTAAAAATAAAAAGATGACCAAGATAACGAATGCACAAGCTTCAGCTATAGTTTTGTAAACTTCATGTATCGATTCCGAAATAAATTTAGAAGAATCCCAAACAATCTCTGCTTTCATATCGACCGGTAATTCACGTTGAATACGCGGCATCATGCTTTTGATTATTTTTGCAATATCAATTGGGTTCGCAGTTGATTTAGGCACAATTCCCATTACAACAGTTGGATGACCATTTAATAAAGTTGATGTACGCACATCAGTTGAGCCTAATTCAGCGTAACCAATATCTTGTAGACGTAATACCTGATTATTTTGTTCTTTAATAATTAATTGGTTGAATTGTTCAGGCGTATTTAAATCTGTTTTTGCAGTGAGATTAATTTCAATCATTTTAGATTGCACACGTCCCGCAGCAGTTTGAATGTTATTTGCGCGTAAGACATTTGAAACATCATTCGCAGTAATGTTATTTGCAGCCATCAAACTAGGATCAAGCCATATGCGCATGGCATATTGTTTTTCACCATAAATAACTGCACTGCCTACACCATCAATTGCTTCAATTTCAGGTTTAATTGCACGTATTAAAAAATCTGTAATGTCTTCAGGTGATAAAACTTTACTTGGAAATGCAATAAATAAAGTTGGATTTGCATTTTGATCTACTTTCATGATGACTGGATCATCAATTTCTTTTGGTAATTTACCGCGTACAGAAGAAATTTTATTACTGACATCGGTTAAGGCAGTATCAACATTTGTTCCTTCTTTTAAATAAATTGAAATTTGACTTTGACCTTGGGTGTTGTTGGTACTGACATAATCTAAGCCATCTAAACCAGAAATTGCATTTTCAATTGGTGTAGATACAAAACCTTCCATTAATTTTGCGCTTGCACCGCTATAGAAAGTGGTTACTGTGATAACTGATGTATCAATACGTGGAAATTGTCGTACGTTTAATAAACGATACGACTGCAAGCCCACTAATAAAATAATGAGACTTAATACTGTTGCAAAAACAGGACGACGGATAAAAAGATCGGTATAACTTTTTTCATTTTTATGCATATTTTATTTTCGCATGTGTTTCATAACTTCTGGATCAAGGCGGTTCATAACAAATGAACCTTCATAAATTTTTTGTTGTCCAGCAAATACAACAACATCATTTGCTGATAAACCTTTGAGGATAGCAACACGATCACCTTGCATTGGTCCTAAATTTACAAAAGTTTTAACAGCGTGTTGATCAACAATGCGATAAACATAATTTCCTTGTTCATCAAAAACAATTGCAGACTGTGGAATAGTGACCATGCTCTGTGGATCTTTTTCTAATAGTGCAACTTCAACGAAAATTCCGGGAATTAATTTATGCGATGCATTTGGAATTTTTGCACGTATAGAAATACTTCGAATATTTGGATCAACAACTGAATCATAGGCATA
>CAZYCO010000053.1:2791-8116 GCA_964645885.1 uncultured Gammaproteobacteria bacterium | reverse complement strand
TTCCTTCAAATTTTTCATTTGGATAAGAACGCGTTGTCACTATAACTTTTTGATCATTAATTAATTTTGATAAATAAATTTCAGGAATACTGAAATCAACACGAACAGGATCAAATGATTGTAAATTCACAATAGATGTTCCTGGTGAAATATAATCGCCTAATTCAACTAAACGTAAACCAAGTTTTCCGGAAAAAGGCGCTTTAATTAATGTTTGATCAAGTTCTGCTTCAATACGTTCAACATTTGCTTTATCGGCTTCCATTTTCGCGCGTGCTTGATCTAATGTAGAGATTGAACCTACACCTTTTTGAAATAATGTTTGTTGGCGTTCGAATTCTGCTTTGCTTAATTTTAAATTAGCGCTATTTGCTGCAAGTTCTGCTTTTAAAGTATCGGGATAGATTTGAACAAGCGGTGTTCCTGCTTCAACATATTTTCCTGATTCGAAGAAAACTTCCGTAATTCGACCAGAACTTTCCGCTTTCACCATAATACCTTGCATCGAATGAATAGTTCCTATGCTTCGAATTTCAGGTTGAATGCGCATAACTTTCACTTTTTCAGCATCAACTAATGTTGGAAAAGGTTTAGGTATGGATTTTTTTAAAAAGAAAAAATGTGCCGCCATTAATATGGCTAAACATAATAATAAAATGCCAATGGTCACTAAAGTGCGATAGCGAGTAGGAAGTTTTTTTAATGTGGATCGCATAGTTCTTATTCGTTATGAAATGGATTGAATAAAAGGGCGTAACTGTAAAGTTTGATGGTTGTTATCGCAAGGGTAAAAAACCTTGAGAGTTTAAGTGTTGTCATCCCCGCCTTCGTGGGGATGACAAGACAGTTTTGTAGGGTGGGCAAAGGAAGCGCGTGTAACGCGCGACGTGCCCACCATGTTGCTTGGTATTTTCGGTGGGCACACGCTTCGCGCTTTGCCCACCCTACAAAAAGACTTAATGGATAAAGTATGAATAATTAAATCGGAATCCCTCTATACGTCAAACTCAAAAATGGGCCGATTAGCGCTAAATTACTGCGAGTTTGCTCTGAACTAGTTGCGGTTGTGGGATAAAGCGAATTAACTGCTTTGTAATAAAAACTCGCTTCGTAACCGATTTCAGCAATTAATTCTGGATGCGATGCTCTTGCATCGTCTTTATTGAAACGATAGCGATAATCGATACCAAGACTGCCATCAAATGCAGGAATAACACGATGTAAGTCATCGTTTAATGAACTACTGTTGTTGGTTTGTAAGCCACTCATAGAAATGCTGCTTAGAGTTTGTTTGTAACTTGAATTGATGTTTCCGATTAACATTCCAATATCGGCATAACCAATAATGCCAAAGCCATCATTTCTGTTGTTTAAACCCCATCTGGCATCCATTGCAACTAATGGACCTGCACCAATGAAATCGCTTTTTAGATCAGCATCGACTGCTTCTGAAGCGATAGCACTTGATGTACCGCCAGAATAATTTAATTCTTTTTTACGTTTGATCTGAGCGTAACGGATACCAACCATCGGATGCACTGATAAAGATTGATATGGTTTGAAATATTGGCCCAAAGTGAAATCAGCTTGTTTAATATGATAATTAGCTTCACCAGTTGCGTTGCTATAAGTAATACCCTCATCACTTAAAACATTTTCGGCTTGAATACCATTACCGCTGACTGAATTATCAAAATTACGAGTATTTAAAAAATTATAATTTAATTTCAGATCTCGACTGCTATTTTCAAATAAATAACCTAATTTCGCGTTACCACCTAAGCTGTAATCTGGATGAATGTCTTTAGATTTACCGTTATTTAACGTCGCATATTTCAAATCATCATGAGAAGCGCGTGGTTGTAAATAATTGCCTTGTAATCCAACAAAAATACCTGCTGGTAATTCCAGCATTTTTAAATCGTTATCATTGTTTGCTTGCGATTTATTTTCGAATCCAGCTGCAAACGATGAAGAGCAAAATAAAATCAAAGCAGCAGTAGATACTGTTTTTATATTTTTCATTTGATTTCCCTATCAAAAATAGCGTAATTCTTTTTCGCCATTTTCATGCCAGTACAAAGCATTTGGACGTTCATGCCAATCGCTTAATACAACTCTACACGCCAAGTTTGAATCTAAATTGAAGTATTCAATGCTTGGGCGATGGGTATGGCCATGAATAACATTAAAAATATGTTTTTCGCGCATTAAACGTTTGACTTCATCTAATGGTGCATCAAGCGTTTCTTCATCTGCTTGTGTTAAATAACGTTCACTTTCTTCAATAATTTTGCCAACAAAAGCAATACGTTCAGCAATAGGTTTGGATAAAAATTCTTGTTGAAATGCAGGATTGCGAATTTGTTTACGAAATTGTTGATACGCAAAATCATTGATACACATGGTATCGCCATGGGTTAGCAATACTTTAGTGCCATACAACTGAATAGGCATTGGATCATTTATAAATTGGCAATCGTATTGTTTTAATAATTCTGGGCTAATTAAAAAATCATGATTGCCATGCATGAAATAAACTGGAATTTTAAATTGCTGATGAAAATGTTTGAGCGCTTCTAAAATTTTTAAATATGCTGGATTCATAGCGAGTGCATCATCACCAAGCCAGACGTGAAAAAAATCACCTAAAATATAAAGTTTGTTGCCACGACTAAATTCGGTATTCAACACGAACAAAAATTTTTCGATCATCTTTGGATGTCGTGGATCTAAATGTAAATCAGAAATAAAGCAGCTAAACATAAAATTTATCCTGATGTCTTAGAGTTTATTAATACTAATACGACCATTTTCTAAAAAAATTTGAGTAATACTATTGTCTGAAGGTTCTTCTGTTTTTGGCACTTGTTCATTCACTAAATATCGTCCGGCAATCGCAATTAACTGTGCTTCCATGTATTGACAAAAAATACGTGCGTTGATGTCACCATTTACGCCGGCTAATGCCCGACCACGCAACGGACCATAAACATGAATATTACCATCCGCTAAAATTTCTGCGCCATGACTTACAGGTGCTGTGATGATCAAATCACCTTGCTTGGCATATATACGTTGGCCAGAACGAACAGGTTGTGTAATTAAGAGCGTAGTCGTTTTAGCTGGTTCAGGTTTGCGTTCTGGTTTTTTCTCTGCTGGAGAAGAAGTTGTTGTCGCAGGTTTTGTTGTTTGTTGTGTATTGTTACTGACGTGCTTATCGCTTGGAAATACCGCGAGTTCCGCTTCAACCGCCTGTTTTTTTTGAAATTCGTTACCACCACGAATGCCTACAGGAATCATTTGGTATTGTTTTAATAATTTGATAATCGATATGAAATCGATAGGGCGAACGCTTTGCTCTAATTGTTGTATATCTAAAATGATTGGTGCGTGTTGAAAAAATTTAGGAGATTGGTTGACAGTATTCATTAACTTCGCTGGAAAATTTTCCAGATCAATTTCTGATAATTGAATGGCAGTCATGGTAAATAAGCTGCCTTTTAACGTTAAAAATTTTTGCGTATCGTTCATTTTTACTACGACTTAGATTACTTGCGTTTTAATGGGTCGGACGATATTGTCGTCGCCGAGTTGTGGTGTCAAGGAGTTGATAGAAGCGAATGTCATCAGCATATGAACAAAAAATTTGGCTAAAAAATTATCCTAAAAATATTCCAGCCGAAATCAATCCAGACCAATTTTCATCTTTAAATGAATTATTTCAAATAAGTTGCGCCAAATTTCGCGATAAGCCGGCATTTCAATTTTTTGGCGAGCGCATCAATTATCATCAAGTTGATAAATTAGCTCGAGATTTCGCTGCATTTTTGCAACAAGAATTAAAATTAAAGAAGGGCGATCGCATCGCTTTGATGTTAGCTAATTCGTTTCAATATCCAATTGCATTATTAGGTGCACTACGAGCTGGATTAATCATTGTGAATGTCAATCCACTCTATACTGCGACTGAAACCATTCACCAATTAAGTGATGCAGGTGTGAGTGCAATTGTTGTTATATCTTCAGTTGCCGCTACAGTTGAAAAAGCGGCACCACATTTACCTTTATTGCGCCATATTATTGTGACGGGTATTGCGGATTTATTAAGTTTTCCAAAACGACCAGTTATTAATTTGGTCGCAAAATTTTATCCAAAACGAGTTGCACCTTATAAATTGAGAAAGGCGCATGCATTTCTTGATGCGTTGAAAAAGGGTGAAAAGCTAAATTTTATTATTCCTGAAATTCATCAAGAGGATATTGCAGTATTGCAATACACTGGCGGGACAACTGGTGTTGCCAAAGGTGCTGCATTAACTCATCGCAATTTAATTGCTAATTCATTACAAGCATTAGCTTGGGTCAAAGATGAATTAGAAGAAGAAAAAGAAATTATTATTACTGCTATTCCGATGTATCACATCTTTGCATTCACCGCGAATTTACTTTTATTTTTTATCTTAGGTGGCATGAACGTTTTAATTGTTGATGCGCGTGATACTAAAAGTTTAATTCGTACCTTAAAAAAAGTGCCATTCACGGTTATGACCGGTGTAAACACCTTATTCAGCGTCATGATGGATAAAGCTGAATTTCCACAAATAAGTTTTTTAAATTTTAAATTTGCACTTGCTGGTGGTATGGCATTACAAAAAGCTGTTGCAGAAAAATGGAAAAAATTAACAGGAAAAGACATTTTAGAAGCATATGGTTTAACTGAAACTTCGCCAGCAGTGTGTATTGATCCACTTAATTTAAAACAATTTGACGGTAGTGTTGGCTTACCAATTTCATCTACCGAAATATCAATTCGCGATGAACAAAATCAAGAAGTTGCATTAAATGAAGTTGGTGAATTGTGGGTACGTGGTCCACAAGTGATGAAACTTTATTGGAATCGCGAAGATGAAACTAAAAAAGTATTGGTAGATGGTTGGTTAAAAACAGGCGACTTAGCACGCATGGATGATCGAGGTTTTATTTATATCGTTGATCGCAAAAAAGATATGATCATCGTTTCAGGATTTAACGTTTATCCAAATGAAGTTGAAGATGTAATCGCTCTTCATCCTAAAGTTGCAGAAGTAGGTGTTGTTGGCGTGCCTGATAATGCGCATGGTGAAGTAGTGAAAGCAGTTATTGTTAGACGTGATTTATCTTTAACTGAACAAGAGTTAATTGCATTCATTAAACAACATTTAACTGGTTATAAAATTCCACATCTCATCGAATTCCGTGACAGTTTGCCAAAAAGCAATGTGGGAAAAATTTTAAGACGGGAATTACGGTAGCAAGGAGTGGTGGACACGTCGCGCGTTACAC
>CAZYCO010000053.1:0-2751 GCA_964645885.1 uncultured Gammaproteobacteria bacterium | reverse complement strand
AAACTAAAAGAGTGTGAAGTAAATTTGGTTCTTATTCTGTTTTTAAAATATGAAATAAATTACCAACTTTATCTAAACACTCTTGAAATTCTTGTTCGCAATTTGAATCTAAGACAATACCACCGCCGGCACCGCAATAAATTTTATGGGTATTTTTATCGTGAACTAAAGTTCGAATTGCGATGTTTAAATCGACATTGCCATCAAAACCGATATAACCAATGCTGCCGCAATAGACACCGCGCTTGGTTGTTTCAAGTTCTGCGATAATTTCCATCACTCGTTTTTTAGGTGCGCCAGTAATTGAACCACCTGGGAAACAATTTTCTATTAAATCAAATGCATCGTTATCGGCAGTTAATTCACCTTGAATCGTACTAATTAAATGATGAACATTTGCAAAAGTATAGGCTTCAAGTAACTCTGTAACATGTACCGTGCCAGGTATGCAAACTCTAGATAAATCATTACGAAGTAAATCTACAATCATTACATGTTCTGCTTTATCTTTTTCACTATCTTTTAATTGTTGTTTTAAAGCATGATCTTCAAGTTCATTCTTGCTTCGTCGACGTGTTCCTTTGATGGGTTGGGTAGTAACAATATTATTTTTTAATTGTAAAAACCGTTCTGGCGAACAACTTAAAATTTCTATTTCAGGAAATAACATCAAAGCAGAGAAGGGCGCTGGATTATGTTTTTGAAAATTTGGATAAACTGTTTTTAATGAACCTTCGCAATTTGCAGTAAATTGTTGCGTTAAATTAATTTGATAACAATCACCTGATAATAAATATTCTTGTACTTTTAAAAATGCTTGCTCATATGTTTGCTTGGTAAAATTACTTTTAAAATCAGATGTTAATTTAAAATTAATTTCAGTTTTATTTTGAATTGGATTAGAAATTATATTTTTAATTTCAAGTATTAAATCATTAGTATTTGATTGCGTATTAAAACTTGCAATAAATGTTCTTTTCTTTTCATGATCGGAAATAATTGCAAAATCATAAATTCCAACGGTCATTTCGGATTCGTAACTCCAAAAACCTACAGCACCACCAGCAAATGGAATGTCATCGTCTATTAGAAATTTTTTATCAAAATATTTTTTTAAACTAGAAAAAGAAGTGGATTGGATCATCTCAATCGGATCACAAACCATAATGTCAAAACGATATTTTGTTATTTGATGATGACTATCCAATAGAATAGGGCAGTTACGATTTGCTATTTTTTCAAAAATAACAAATGGATTTACAAAATAACCTAGCTCAATTGTTTTTAATGTATTCATGTTTAATAATTCAAAATCTTTTTAAACGAAGTAACGTTTATTTATGTCAAATTCAACAGTTTTAATGACTGATCAACTCTACAATTATTTTTTATCTGTTTCACTCAGAGAAGCAGCTGTTTTAAAGCATTTAAGACAAATTACCTCCAAATTACCAGGCGCTCAGATGCAAATTTCGCCAGAACAAGGGCAATTCTTAGCTTTTTTAGTTCAACTGATTGGCGCGCGTAAAACCTTAGAATTAGGTACCTTTACTGGTTACAGCACACTCGCTGTTGCGCTTGCATTACCGCATGACGGTAAAATCATTACTTGTGATATCGATAAAAAAAATACCGATATCGCTCAAGACTTTTGGCAACAAGCAGGGGTATTTCACAAAATTGATTTACGTTTAGCTAAAGCTTTAGAAACACTTGATATTTTGCTCCAAAATGGCGAAGAAAATTCATTTGATTTTGCGTTTATTGATGCCGATAAAATAAATTACATTCAATATTATGAAAAAACATTACGATTAATTCGCAAAGGTGGATTAATTGCGATAGATAATGTGTTATGGGATGGCTTAGTTGCTGATCCAAATAATAATGATAAACAAACAATTGCAATTCGAGAGCTTAATCAATATTTACATACTGATGAACGTGTTGCATTAACACTGGTTCCAATGACTGACGGTATGACTTTATTACGTAAACGATAAGGAGATAAAAATGGCAGATTTATTTGATAATCCAATGGCAACAGATGGATTCGAATTTTTAGAATTCACTGGTCCAGATATTAATTTTATTAAAAAACAATTAGAGCTATTAGGTTTTCATTTAAAAGCAAAACATCGCAGTAAAGAAGTATGGTTATATCAACAAGGTGACATCAATTTTATTGTAAACGGTGATCGAAATAATAAATTAGTAATGCAATATGCCAATGCCCATGGCCCTTCTGTAGTTGCAATGGGATTCAGAGTAAAAGATGCGCAAAAAGCTTATGAACGTGCATTATCGTTAGGTGCGAAACCATGTTTAGATCAAAACAATGGTCCAAATGAATTAAATATTCCTGCTATTTATGGTATTGGCGAAGATGCATTAATTTATTTTGTTGATCGTTATGGCGAAAAAACAATTTACGATATCGATTTCATTCCAATTCCTGGCGCTAAACCAAATAATCATCACGCAAATTTAACTTATATCGATCATGTAACGCATAACGTCTACCGTGGCAACATGGATAAATGGGCAACGTTCTATGAAAAATTATTTAACTTCAGAGAAATACGTTATTTTGATATTGAAGGTAAATTAACTGGTTTAGTCAGTCGTGCAATGACTAGTCCATGCGGAAAAATTCGTATTCCAATTAATGAATCATCAGATGATAAATCTCAAATCGAAGAATATTTAAAAGATTATAAAGGCGAGGGCATTCAACATATTGCATTAGGC
>CAZYCO010000052.1:0-11815 GCA_964645885.1 uncultured Gammaproteobacteria bacterium | reverse complement strand
TTTTCCACAGTAAAAATTAAAGATTCTGGTGTTATTTTAAAATTATTGAATACTGCGGTTAGTTCTTTCATACGCGCAAATTGGTATATGAATGTTGGTTCGGCACTTGATGTACTTAACTTTAGAAAAGCTATGTCATCACATGAAAATCAGCATCTAACTTTTATAGAAAAATTAAAACAATATTCTTCTAATTTAACTAATAAACAAATTGGACATGTTATAGGTATTTTTGTTGGCGCTTATGTTTATGCATATGTGATGAGCCAATTATTTACCGGCACATCATTAGATGATTTATTTCGATCGCCTGATTACGCTACAGGAGAAAAAGACGATAATTTATTCATGCAAATTTTACATAACTTAGATCAAATTCTTCTAATTACCGGTGGATTTTCTAATTTATTTTCGCATGGTGGTGATTATTTAGATCGCATTACTGGTAATAGAACACTCTATCATGGTCTGACGTCGTGTTTATCCATTCCCTCTTCTGCATTACGTCGTTATGGCTTTTTATCGGATAGAAATCATAATTATTCAGCCTTTAATGATTTAAATGAAAATTATGCAGAAATTGAAATGGCTGCATTAGATGGTCAAGAACAAAGAAATTATGAGATATAAAAAAAGCCGCTTTTTACAGCGGCTTTTTTCTACTTTGTTGCAAAGAGTGGATCAGTTTTTGAAAATGCATCTACTTGTATTGCTTTTGCAATTAATTTTTCTGCTTGTTCTAAGATTGCAACATCATCATAGGTAAACAATCCTGTTTTTAAAGCTAATTCAAGCTGTTGTTCCTGACTTGCTTGTTTTGGAATTTCACCACGTTCAAATGCTTCTTTTAATTTTCGTTGAATAGCATCTGCTTGTAAGGCATACACAAAAGTTTTTTCTTTTTTTGCTGTTGCATCTTTTTCAGCATCACCAATAAAACAATAACGTGTTAATCGATCACGTAATTCAGATGTTGTCATCATATGTTTTGCGATTTGATGATCTAATTGATCACTTGGTTTTTTATATGTGCCATTCCATGGGAAAATTGCACGATATAAAAAACAACCTAACCATTTATTGGATAAGTTACTAAAAATACCTTGAAATGCTTGTTGTATTTCATACAAACAAGTTTGTAAGGACCATTTAACATACGGTAAATCTTGCTCTTGCTTGCCATGATCAACGTAAAATTTTAATACCGATGATGCTAAATAGAGATAACTTAATACGTCACCTAATCTCGCAGAAATTCTTTCTCTACGTTTTAAATTGCCACCTAAAATTAAAAACATTAATTCTGTAGTAAATGCCAGCGCACTACTCATACGAGTTAATTGTTTGACTAATCGATTAATCGATTTACCAAAACCATTGATTAAAATTAAGTGTCCACCGGTTAATCCCATCCACTTGGTACGAACACCGTTACTTAATGCAAAACCTAAATGCTTCATAAACAATGCATCAAAAGTTTTTAATCCTTGCTGTGTCTCGCTAGCCGTTACAGCATCAATTTCATGACGAAGATATGGATGACAACGCATAACTCCTTGTCCAAAGATAATCAAATTGCGAGTTAAGATATTTGCGCCTTCTACAGTTATACCAATAGGCATTGAAATATAAGCATTTGCTAAATAATTTTCTGGGCCCATTTGAATTGCTTTACCGCCATGTACATCCATCGCGTCATTAATCACTTTTCGAGCCATTTCTGTCATGTGGTATTTTGAAATTGCTGAGATAATTGCTGGTTTTAAATTTTGATTACATGCAGTCATCGTCAACATGCGGCAAGATTCCAACAAATAACTATAACCACCGATACGAGCTAATGCTTCTTCTACACCTTCAAATTTACCAATTGGCAATTTGAATTGTTTACGAATAAACGCATAAGCACCTGTCATACGATAACTCAACATACCTGTTGCAGTTGCCATTGCTGGTAAAGAAATAGCACGCCCTATAGATAAACATTCCATCAACATACGCCAACCTTGTCCTACCATGTCTTTACCACCAATTACGTAATCAATTGGAATAAAAACATCTGTACCGTGGGTCGTACCATTCATAAACGGCATAGTAAGTGGATAATGTCGTTCTCCTACTACCACACCTGGATGTGACGTTGGTAATAAACATAAGGTAATACCTAAATTTTTACCTTTTTTTAATAGTTCATCTGGATCGGATAATTTAAATGCGATTCCTAATACAGTCGCAATTGGAGCTAACGTGATATAACGTTTATTCCAAGTTAATTTGATTCCTAAAACTTCTTTACCTTCGAATTGCCCTTTGCAAACAACACCGTGATCGATCATTGATGCAGCATCACTACCTGCTTCTGGTGCAGTTAAGCCAAAACATGGAATTTCTTTTCCTTCAGCCAACCCTTGAACATAACGTTTTTTTTGTTCTTCAGTACCGTAATAATGTAATAATTCTGCTGGGCCTAATGAGTTGGGTACCATGACTGTAACGGCTGCTGTTACACTTCTAGATGCAATTTTAGTAACAATCGTTGAATGCGCTAATGGCGAAAATCCTAATCCACCTTCATTTTTAGGTGTGACCAATCCCCAAAATTTTTCTTGTTTGATGTAATTCCAAATTTCTTGTGGTAAATCGAATTGATAATGCGTGATTTTCCAATCATCGAGCATTTTACAAAGTGTTTCAGTTTGATTATCTAAAAATGATTGTTCTTCTTTAGTAAGTGTTGGCGTTTGAAAACGACGTAATTTTTGCCAATTTGGCTGACCTGAAAATAAATCAGCTTCCCACCATGTATCTCCTTCTTCAATTGCAATCCGTTCAGTTTCACCAATTGGTGGTAATAATTTTTTGAAGAGTTTAAAAATAGGTTGAACTAATACTCGACATCGAATAGGCGTAACTGTGACTGCAATTGCCACTGTTAAAAATAATCCCCAGCCTACAGTTAACCAAGTACGAGCCAACCAAGTTTGCGAATAGAAAGATAGGAGAACTAATAAGGCGGCAATGACTGAAATCCATACTACTCTAGAGAAACGAAAATAAGCGCAGATACCAATAGTGAGAAAAAAAGCGATTATTCCTAAAAAGATAGTCATCTTCGTGATTCCTTGTTGATTGTCATCCCGTGGTCTTTGTCGATGGATCCAGAAAAAATATTAAACATCGCTCTGGATCCCGCGGTCAAGCCACGCGATGACCGCAATAGAAAAAATAGCCTCTTCCTTGAGTTTCGTTATAATCGCGCTTTCTTTACCCACTTACGAGGATAACGTGAGCAAGAACATTCGTTGGTTTAAAGATTTAGGGATTCAAGATATAGATCAAGTAGGCGGTAAAAATGCCTCATTGGGTGAAATGATTAAACATTTAACCAAAGCAGGCGTAAAAGTTCCCAACGGATTTGCAACAACTGCTGATGCTTATCGAACTTTCCTGCAACAAAGTGGTTTAAATCAAAAAATTCAAACTGCTCTCTCCACTCTAGATGTAGACAACATCGCGCAACTGACTCAAACCGGCCAACAAATTAGAACTTGGATTATCGAAACGCCGTTTTTACCTGAATTTGAAAAAGAAGTATTAGAAGCGTATGAACTTTTATTGAAAGAAGCGAATGGCACTGACATTAGTGTTGCAGTACGTTCATCCGCAACAGCAGAAGATTTACCCGATGCCTCTTTTGCAGGTCAACAAGAAACATTTCTGAATGTTTCCGGTAAAGAAAATTTATTACGCAATATCAAAATGGTTTTTGCTTCATTATTTAATGATCGCGCAATTGCTTATCGTGTTCATCATGGTTTTGCACATGAATTAATTGCGTTATCAGCAGGTATTCAACGTATGGTACGCAGCGATTTAGCTGCAAGCGGCGTGATGTTTAGTTTAGATACTGAATCAGGGTTCCAACAAACGGTTTTAATTACTGGTTCATATGGTTTGGGCGAAACAGTTGTACAAGGCAGCGTTAACCCAGATGAATTTTACGTTTATAAACCCGGTCTAGAAGCAAACCGCAAAAACGCAATTTTACGTCGCAATTTAGGCGGTAAAGCCATCAAAATGATTTTTTCAAGTGATCAAAAACATCCAGTTGAAACAGTAAATGTAGAAGAAGCTGAACAAATCCGTTTTTGTTTAAGCGATGACGATATTATTTCATTGGCAAAACAAGCCCTACTGATTGAAAAACATTACAAACGTCCTATGGATATTGAATGGGGTAAAGATGGACTTGATGGCGAAATATATATTTTACAAGCACGTCCTGAAACTGTTCAAAGTCGTGCGCAAGGCCAAATATTAGAACGTTTTCAAATTCAAAATAAAAATAATTCACCAGTTATTGTTTCAGGTCGCAGTATCGGACAGCGTATTGGCAAAGGTCGCGCTAAAGTTTTAAAAAATATTAATGATATGGCACTCATTGAACCAGGTGACGTATTAGTAACTGATATGACAGATCCGGATTGGGAACCGATCATGAAACGTGCTTCAGCGATTGTAACGAATCGTGGTGGTAGAACATGCCATGCTGCAATTATCGCACGCGAATTAGGTATTCCTGCTGTTGTTGGTTGTGGTGATGCAACAAACAAAATAAAACATGGTACTGAAGTAACTGTTTCCTGTGCTGAAGGTGATACTGGTTTTGTTTATCAAGGTTTATTACAAATTGATATTAATAAAGTTGCGGTTGATCGTATGCCAGTCATCCCATTCAAAATTATGATGAATGTTGGGGATCCAGATCGCGCATTTGATTTTCAACATTTACCAAATGAAGGCGTTGGACTTGCACGTTTAGAATTTATTATTAATCGCATGATTGGCATTCACCCAAAAGCATTATTGCAATTTGAACAATTACAACCTGAATTAAAAAAACAAATTCAACAACGTATTTCGGCATATAACAATCCAGTTGAATATTATGTAGAACGCTTAAAAGAAGGTATTTCCACTATTGCAGCAGCGTTTTATCCAAAACCTGTGATCGTTCGTTTATCGGATTTTAAATCAAATGAATATGCAAATTTAATTGCTGGCGATATATATGAACCGCACGAAGAAAATCCAATGATTGGTTTTAGAGGTGCATCACGCTATATCTCACCAGAATTTCGCGATTGTTTCGAATTAGAATGTCGTGCATTAAAACGCGTACGTGATGAAATGGGGTTAACAAATGTTGAAGTGATGGTGCCATTTGTACGTACACTTTCAGAAGCAAAAGCAGTTGTAGAATTATTAGAAAAATATGGCTTAAAACGTGGTGAAAATAAATTACGTTTAATCATGATGTGTGAATTACCTTCTAATGCAATTTTAGCGGAAGAGTTTTTACACTATTTTGATGGCTTCTCTATTGGTTCAAATGATTTAACTCAATTAACGCTAGGACTTGATCGTGATTCAGGCATCATCGCATCACTCTTCGATGAACGCGACTTAGCTGTGAAATTTTTATTACAACGTGCAATTGAAGCATGCAAAAAAGCAAACAAATACATTGGTATTTGTGGCCAAGGCCCTTCTGATCATCCCGATCTTGCTAAATGGTTAATGCAACAAGGTATTGATAGCGTGTCATTAAATCCAGATAGCGTTTTAGATACTTGGTTGTATTTAGCAAAATAATTTTTTTCAAAAAATCTTTTACTTCTTTTTTCTGTCATCCCCGCGAAGGCGGGAATGACAAAGAGAGTTTTGTAGGGTGGGCAAAGCGTTAGCGTGCCCACCAGCATTAATAAAAATCTCCTTATTTTTTCATATGCTACACTTTTAAATGTAGTATTTGATTTTATGTAGAAGGAATATTTTTATGGATATTTATGACTATCTGAAAAAAGATCATCGAAAAGTTTCTGCCTTATTTAAAAAAATAATCGAAGAACAAAATATTTCCGAACGACAAAATTTATTTTTACAAATACAAGAAGAATTAGAATTACACGCTGATCCTGAAGATAAAACATTTTATCAAGCGATGCGTAAAAATAGCGCTGGAAAAAAACAAATTGAACATGGTGAAAAAGAACATGATGCCATTAAAGCGGCATTAAAGAACTTAAGTAAAATTGATCCAAATGATTTAGCACTTTGGTTTGTTTATTTAGGTCAATTAAAACAAATTGTTGAACATCATGTTAAAGAAGAAGAAAGCGAATTTTTTAAAAGTGCTAAAAAAATGATTTCTGCAAAACGCGCAAAAGAACTGCCTGAAGAAATGGAAGAGTTAAAAAATAAAATGAGAAACTCTAAGAAATTCAAAGATAAATTTAAAAATTTAATTGGAATGGAATGAGATTAATGGTGGACATAATTCTATGCCCACCTATAAATTTAGTTACTCATTTGGAGTTGGGCTTGGGCTAATATTTGATTTAATCACTTCTTCTTCTCCAGAACCAGAATGAGCAGATGTCTTTTTAGGAGAAAGAAACCTGAAAATATTCTTAGCTGTTTTTTCAGATTTATTTTCATTTTGTGGTTCAAAATAATCTAAATATTGTTTTGCCGAAGATTGAAAAATTTCTTCTATTTCCACTCCTTTTTTCGCACTAACAAATTTAACAGTTAATCCATTACCAAATTGTTTAGCAAAGTCAAAAATTTCTTCTTTTTTAATTTTTTTACTGTCTTTTAAATCCTTTTTATTGGCGACTAATATAAAACTTTTTGCTTCTGTATATTTTGAATAATCTAATAACATATTTTTCGCAGTCTCAAAGGTTTCTGGTTTGCTTCTATCGAAAACTGCAATAACACATTCAGGATTTTCAAAATCTTTTGGTTTAAGAATTTCTTTTCTAAATGCCTCTCGGCCCGGTGTATCCCAAACTTGAAATAAGATTTTTTTATTCTCTACTTCTAATAGTTTGGATTGGGATGTTGGCGCAATTGTTGTTTGATGGTGTTCTTTAAATGAATCATTTATGAATCTTGAAATTAAATTAGATTTCCCAGTTTGCTCTTCACCAATCACATGGATTTTTAAAGTTAATTCGGATAATGACATCATAGCTAAATCTCCTTTTAAAGCTAAAGTGATAAATAAAATAAAGCTTCATTAAAAAGGTAGTCAGAAAATTCGAAATAGCAAGGAAATACAGTTTTTATGACATAGCTGTCCTAAAACTCTTTCCAATTTCTATATAAAGTAATTTTTAATAAGCCATTTCCTGATTGTAATGCTTGAATTGCAGGTTGAACTATAAACTTAAGAAAATGTCTTATTTAAACTATATTTATCGATTGGAATGCTTTGAAGTATATATTTCGACTCTTCGGTATTGAGAAGCTCTCTTAAATTTTCAAATTGCTGATCAGATATAATTTGACAAACCATAGTCTCCAGACAATTTTCTGCATGCTCAAATGTTTTTTTAATTTTCTCATCATAATGTTCTGGAATTTCTTCCAAGTATGGGAGAGATTTATTCCTATAATTATTCGGATCAGTAAAATTTCCTCTGCACTTGAAAGACAAATCACCTTGTTCTGCAATTAATTGTCTTACTTCTCCCGCAAATTTTCTCATCTTCGATTTAAATTCATTATAATTATCAGCGTTATTTCGTTCTTGTTCTATTAAACTTTGAAACAACGAAACATTTTCTAGATAAAAACATTCTCTTACTCGCATTACATCCAAACAATCTGCACTTTGTAATAAAATTGATACGAATGACTGAGAAGATACATTTGAATCATCATGGGTAATAGAATCTGCAAAAAAGCGTGCTCTTTTTTTGGATAAACCTAATGAAGATAAAAATTTAAAACAGGCATCCCTACTTTGAGCTTCCCATTCATCTTTTCCATCTGCATGACGAGCGATATCATGAAAAAGTGCAGCAATGCAAGTAAAGAGTAAATCTGTTTTAGAAAAAGTTTTGGCTGCAGCCAAATTCATTTGTTTAGCAAAACCAAATGCCATTAATACTTCAAGAAGAACACGAGTTGCATGTTGTGCGCCATGAATTTTACGCGTAATTTCAAACTCACGATAATTTTGAATCACAGGATCATATGAAAATTCAGATTCATAAGTTTTCAAATATCCAGCTTCCATAATTGTTTGGACTAATTCATTAAAATGCTCACTCAGATAATCAGCAATAATTTTTTCTTTGGTGCTTTCAATAATTTTATTTTTTGTTTTTTCCCTGCAATTAAAGATAAATTTTTCTAAAGTTAAGCAATTACTATTTCGTTCTGAATGATGAGAATGATGCGTAAAAGAATACTGGACCACTGCATCTGAAAAATAACGATCTAAAATTTTCTGCAAAATTGAAAATGGAATGGCTGGATTTTCTTTTACACATTCTTCCAAAAGGAGATCGCTTATCATTTTTTCGGTTTTGATCCAGGCATCATCGCCATCCGCAGCAGCTTGCGCAATTAATGAATCAATTTTTTTAACCAATGCTGAAACATTAATATTAAAAAGAGGAAATAATGTTGGGCTCCAAGATTTTGCTTTCATTTCTTGCGCAATCGATTCACGAAGATCTTGCTGTAAATCAGATAATAGTTGTTTTGCTTTAATCGCTTCAAACGAATTATGAGGTTTAGTTTTGACGTTATTATTGTTGTTATTAACATTTGATTGCCAGCTATTTAAATCTTGTTGTTGCTCTATTTGTAGATATTCGCGACATTGTTGTTTGTTGCAATCATAAAATATAATTGGCAGGTCTATTTTTAATTTATCACGAATTTCATTGCGCCTTTTGATTGCTATTTCTCTTGATTTTTGACTATCAAGCGTAATTACAACTGCTAATAATGCATCTCTTGATCCTTCCATTAGCACTTCATTTGTCGCATACCATTGTTGTTCTACACTTTCATTTTTAAATGGTTCTTCATCGATATAATTAAATGATTGAATACGTGCAGCATATTTTTCTACTAATTCCTTTGTACCTACCCACCGACGGTAATAAGTTATTATACTACGTTTTGATAGCAATTACTTATTGCATTTATTGCTATCAAATAATAAGGCTACTGAACTATCAACCTTCTTTTGAGCTGAAAATACAGGCGTATGTAAGGCAGAAGAAATCCAAGTTGCAGATGTTTTTTTAAACCAATTATGTTGATGCTTATTTTTTTTAGCTATGTAATCTTTAATTTCACCCGTACGATGTTCAAACTTATGCGTTGGTGCTCCATACTTCATTCTTAACTGTGGTCTGAAAGCATAATCACTTAGCTGACCAAAAAACTCTTGCCAATTTTCATCCCGAACAACTTTTAATAAGCCACTTCCTGATTGTAATGTTTGAATTGCAGGTTGAATTGAAAAGCTGTCTTTTTCATCGATGGCCAATTTACCGCTAAAAAGACTATTAGATGCATCTAAACTATTTAAGGTTTGCTGAATTTGATAATTAGTTTTTTGTTTACGTAAAATTCGATAATCCTGCCAGGTGCTTAAGCCATGATTCAAAATGTGTGAAGCAATATTAGGATCAGAAAGTTCAAGTTTTTTCTGCTGTGAATCGAAGATATAAGTTCGTTTAGAATCTACTAACATTCCATGTCTAGTAAATTGCTTATTAATGATAAAATTCTGGCTTTGATTGCTACCTGACAACTTTGTTTGTTTATAGTTCAGACCTTGATGTATTGTTAAAAAGTCAATTTGCTTTGACGATAATTTATTCTGTGAAGTAAATCCTTCCATAATAAATTGCATGAACTTTGGCTCTGGAAATAAATTGTTTCCCTCAAAATAAAGTTCGCAACAATAATGCCCCAATTTTGTTTGCCAGTTTTTAAATTCTTGAAGTGATTCTAATAATTCCAATAAAGAATCTTTGTTATTTTCGTATATTTCAGGTTTAGAAAAACAAAAAGCTATATAACGCACAATAATATTGTCGTCATTCATATAAAACAGTTGTTTTTTCTGATGGGCAGATAATTTTTTTAATACTGTAAAAACAGTTGCAGGATCTTGATAATAAAAAAGCCTATAAAAAACATCTTCCTTTTTCAAAAACTGAAATAAATCATCAGCGTGCATTTTTTCAACAAAAGAAAGAAAACATTTTGAATCATAGTTATCATATAAACTTTTAAATACAGGAAAAGTCATTTGATGACGAAGTAAATCTGCAGTTAAGAAATTTAATAACACACTTAAAATTTTTGGCGTCTGTTCATAAATTGCTGTCTCTAATATAGTAGAAACACTCCGAGTACGTTGAGCATTCAATATTGTATGAATAGCATTAGGATTTATGCGTTGTAATTTTTCTAAAATTGCTAATACATTTTTTTCCGATAAATATTCCATACATACGTGCA
Source organism: uncultured Gammaproteobacteria bacterium (assembly GCA_964645885.1). GTDB lineage: Bacteria > Pseudomonadota > Gammaproteobacteria > CAZYCO01 > CAZYCO01 > CAZYCO01. Next base: position 1,471 of record CAZYCO010000052.1, on the reverse strand, counting down.
AAGGCGTCGAACCATTTATGAACTGTGTTAAAAAAAACTGTTCAAAGGCTTTATCATCTAGCGCAAAAAGTAATTCAATTGCAATCTCTGGATGTAATTGCATAAGACGTTGAAAACAAGTTAATCTAGCGGAATTTCCTTCTTCTACTAATAATATCTTTGCTAAATCAGGATGGTTTAAAAGTGCTTGTTTTATGCTAGAGGTAAATGGCAAACTATTTTTAAAACTAATTATTAAATGTAATAAAGAGTCTTCCTTCCCTTGTGTTTTAATTATAAAAAGTTTTTGTAATGTGCTGTGATCTATTAAGGAGATTAGTTTCTGTTTAACTGAAGGACTTTGTTTTACTAAAGAAATGTGTACAACCGGCATACAATCTTTCGTGGTTTCCAGAAATATTGAATTAAGATCAGGATTATCTTTTAAACTATTTTCTACTCTATTCAGAAATGCTATTACGGCTCTATCATTAGTTTGATATTTCAATACTGCTTCAAGAAACGAAGAACAATCATGTAATCCTTTTGAATTATCCAACTTTGTTAAAAGTAGTTGCTGAAATGTTTTATCATCTATGGAATTAAGAATTTCAATAAATACTCTGGAATATTTATGATTTGCAATTAAAAAATTAATATCTGTACTTAAGAATATTTTTGATAATTCCGGCTGCTTTTTTAAAATTGGCTGTAATCGCTTTAGAACTTCTAAAATTGTGTCAGCATTTTGCTTTTCTAAAATGGTTTTAAATAAGTTATTTCCGTTAGAAAGTTCTAGAGCTAAAACTTCTGCTAATTCGTTATCGTCAAGTAAATGCAAATAATAAGCAAAAAGTTCTCCTGAGTAGAAGGATGCAAAAGTATGAAAATAATCAACCAAACCTTTTCTAGAAAAAAGTTTAGATAGCGATGAGTTATTGTTTATGCAATTTAACTTATAAAGCAAACTACTTATTGCTTTCTTGTTTCCGCAGGAAAAAACCATTGGAATTAATGAGTGCATAGGTGGTTCATAAGGCGTAGACAAAACATGAAGCAGTGTTTGTATATCAATCGATTTTAATAAATCAACAAATATTTCAGAAGTAAAAGATGCACTTGCTGCTGCTTGAAGAAGTGTAAAATGATCTGGTTCTCGATGGATTGTAAATAGAACTTTCAGATTATTTTGATTCAAATTTTTTAGTTTCTGTTTTATTTGTAATTGTGCTTCTTCTATTTTTAATTTTTGATTAGCAACATTTAAAATAATATCAAACAAATCTTGCGCGACTGATTTGATTTCATCATGTGATAACTGATCTAAAGAAGAATTTTGGTTGGTTTTAACTTCATCATCAGGATTATTACAATTACTGCTAGTTTGTTGTGGTATCTTTATCCCTAGTGTATGACCTAAATAATCATCTATAAATTCTTTTGTGAGTTTAATTACTCGATTATCAAAAATTAAAATTTTTCCAATATGGTT
>CAZYCO010000051.1:737-11884 GCA_964645885.1 uncultured Gammaproteobacteria bacterium | reverse complement strand
TGTAATGAATTATTTACTTCCAACACAAATCCAAAATGAAACGGTACTATCATTTGAACAAGTTAAATTATTACAAACTTTTTCTGGGTTGAGTTGGAATAGTATATTACAAATTAGCTATCCATTTGATTATGATAATTTTGAACCAAATCAAAAAGAATTTAATGCTTTGATTTTAGATTGTTACAACGGCAATTTTGATCAAGCTTGCGAAGCTATGTTAAACAAATTTCTTTTACCACTACCGTTATTAACAGATTTAGTTGTAAGGCGACATTTTGTAGTTAGTGAAGAAATATTTGCTTTGCAGCATTTTCATCCAGATGAAAAATATGACTCCAATTATATAAAACGATTAAAACTTTTTGTTGAACATGGTGGTTTATCACTAGCAGTAAATATTCCAGTTTTTAACACTATTTTAATTCAACTCATTGCATTTGGTTGTTTTAAAAGTGCGAATGATTTAGTGGAATATAATCAATCACTAGCTGCAAATAAAAGATTAGACATAAACGCTCAAACAGCATTTGGTTTCACTGCTTCTTCTCTTGCGCAATTGGTAGATGCTCCAATTTATTTGCAGAAAACACTCGCAAAATATTCCAATTCGAATTTAGCACCAAACTCTATTGCAACTAAAAAAATGACGGTTAATCATGTCAATGGCCAATTCGAATTAGAAATATTTCCTCCGGGGGAAAATAGAGCATTTGTTGAGCGTTCCAAAAGTTTTGAACATATTTTAGAAATTGTTATTTCTATTGAAAAAATTAATCCAAACGCTGCCAATTATAAAAATAAAATAAAAGAAATTTTAAAAGCAAAGCGAATTGAATATATTTATCAGTCGTTTTCTTCTTACGATGATTTTATTGCGAAATCTTGTTTTAATTTATTACAAAAAGAAGCAGAAAAAAATCAGTTACAATTCATAACGTTTGAACGTGTGATTGAACTTTATTTTGAGTTAAAGCAGACCGTAATAGAAGTTGAAGGCTATTCATTTGATGAAATTTACAATTGGATCAAAGCACAATTTAAGCGTTATGAATTAACTCAAATTTTAAATCAAGCTCAAGATACAGTAGAACAAGTAAAATTAAACGAGTTATATGTTGCCGTCTCTGTTAATAAAATGATTTTAAAAGAGAGCGAATTACGTATTCTTTTTAAACGAAATTCAAATAAAACAGCAAGACCATTTTCAAATTTTTGCAAATGGTTACGCTGTAATTTAAGTGAATCTGTTCAAAAAACAATTGTTATTCCAGCTCAACAATTAGCTTTGTTCGATAAGCAACAGCAAAATATATTAAGATCGTTAGATAAAACTAAAGCTAAAAGTAAAACTCATGTTAATGAAGATATAAAGGTTAAAGTTGATGATCTAAAGTTTATCGTAAGCTGTTATAAAATATATCTTCTACAACAAGTTATATTCTTTGCTGATAATGCAGTAAAAAAAGTCATTACTAATAATGATGGCAAACAAGATTTAAGACTATTTTTCTCACCATTACTTCCACAATATTCAATTATAAATAACCTAGAAAATGGTGTGGTTACAAAAAAATTTAGCTCATTTGAGCAATATTTAATTTATAAAGTTGTGTTGAATGCAGCTTATGAAAGGACTTTAAAAACAAATGAAAACAATAGAAGAATAATTAGCGCAGATTTGTTCGATCGTTTAGAGGAAGATGATTTTATAGCTGAAAATGAACGAGATGAATATGAGCTACACCTTTCTGAAAAAGGTTCATCATCTGTAATAACAGAATTCAGTACTTTGACATCTTCTCATTTATCCAAACTTGATCCAGGTACGCATCGCATTGCGTGGATTTACTATGCTCAATCTGTCACTGCTGGAAAAATTTCAAACGTTAGGTGCATTTCTCACGTTGAATTAGAAGTTATACAAGCATTAAGTGAAACACCTTGGAACAGAGTAGGGTACATAGACAAAGATTCCTTAACCCATAGGTATCCAAAAGAAGATTCAACCAAACAATTAACTTATGTAAATATTCTTTGTCGTTTCTTTGATAAACAACAATATTTAAAACTAATTTATTCACTATTAAATGATTATTTGTTGCCAACAAAATTGTTAGAAATTTTATTAAGAGTTTATCCGCAATGCGAGATTAAAATTGGTTCTGAACAAGAAGGCGAATTAGCTACACGATTGTTTCAACATTATTATCCAAGCTATGAAAATGAAATAAATTCTTATAAAGAACGTTTAGCAGTATTAAAAGATTTCTCTGGAAGATTTTTATCCATGGGAAATGTTCTGAACTCGCTAATAAAAAGAGAATGTTTTGAACACGCTAAAACTTTATTAACAATCGTACAACCAAACCAACTCGATACTTATGCTGTAACAACAAATGGTGATAGTGCATTGCATTTAGCATTAGTGCAGTGCGCACCAACTCCTTTTATACAACTGCTTGTTGATTTACATCCTAGTTTAATGCTTATTCTAAATAAGCAAGGTGAATCTCCACTTCATATAGCTGCATTATTTGGCCGTATCGATGTTGTGCTGTTATTTATGCAGGTAATTAAAACTAAAATTGCTACTGCTGATGCAAAACAAAAACAAGAATTAAAAGATTTATATCATCTATTTTTAATTAGAACTTTTGATATGATTTTAAGTGATTATAAATTAATTGTTTTTTACAACTTAACTAAAAATGCAACTCCAAAAGAGATTATAAACGCTAGAGGAAGAATGGAAGATGCTTGGTATAATGAACGCAGTGTAGGCTCTGTTTATAGTGATATTCGTGTTAATGAAAGTAATCGTTTTTTTTATACAACTTCTGATGGTGTCATACACCATGTATCTGCATTAAGAGCTGAAATTTACAATCATCAAGGAAAATTTACTGATAACTGCAATAGAATAATTGATTTGATAACAGCAAAAGATATTTTGCAAGAACCACAAAAGATTTTTTTAACTCAACAAATGGATTTGTTAGATGAGCAAAAATTAATCGATTATTACGATGCGATGCGTACCATTTTGAAACGTCTTTATTCTTATGCAAAAAATTGTTATCCGCTTTTGTCTAATGAAATGGAAGCAGAAATAGCTGCAAAAATTTTTAATGAATTTGAACAATTATTGAATCGCTGTCAGTTTTTCAAAATTTCAATCGATCAATATTTAGCAAATCAATTCTTAAAAGTTAAACAACCGCCAATATTAATAATAGGTAATTATCAAATTGTTCTGCAACGTAAATTAGGCGTATATAACATTGTGATTAATCATCAAGATGAACAGTTTATCCGTCAATTTAAAAATGAGATGTTAAAAAGTTTTGCAAAAGATGCATTAATCACAAAAATAATTTTTGAAAAAATTGAAGATAAACCACTGCGTATAAAAATGAAGGATGCTAATTACTCAGATTTAGTTGAACTTTTTTCTTATCTTGCAATTTTCGAACAAAAATTTGAATTAAAACCACAAAAACAAGCTGAAATAGTAGAAGAGCAAACGTTAAAGAATGAAGGTTTTACCTTAGTACAAACACGTCGAACACCAAGACATACATCTAGACAAAACAGTAATGTTAATCAAGAGCCTGAGCAAAGTTCGATGTCTTTTGGTAAAAAATAATATAGTAATGACCGAATGGTGGGCACGAAGTCTTCGACTTCTTTGCCCACCCTACAAAAACCTTTAGTCTTTGTAGCGTGGGCAAAGCACAACGTGCGTGCCCACCATTTTAATTATTGAGATTGATTAAATTGTTTAGTCATATCTAACACAACCTGATTATTTACTAATAACATTTTGCGTTTTTCTGCACCTTCAGAAAAATCAACTTGATTAAGTGCTACGGCATGTAAAGTTAAATCACTATAAGTGCGGTAATAAAATACCTTGTGTGTTAAATCTTTGAATACTACCCACTGTGTTGATTCCATCTTGTCTTTACCACTACTGTCTTTTGCTCGCGCTAAACCATATGGAATGTCGAAATTATTAATAATATGTTGCGCTAAATTTAATAAACTATTTGCGTCTTTAGCTGGCATTGCAGTTTTAATTAAATAGTTTGTTTTAACAAAGCGTGAAGGCGGGCTAACGTCACCAGGCAAACCATGTGCGCCTGCACCTTGTCCCGTTACAGGGAACATGATGCCATTTATAGTGACAGGATTTGGGGTGTAAGGTGAAAGATAAACATAATTACGTAAATTAGAAATTTGCCAATCATAAGTAGGCGAATTAGTTAAGACCCCAACATTATTATCATGAATATGCATTTTGCCATTCACAAATTCAACAACAATGCTTTTGCCCGAACTATCGTAAATTGCAGCATGCACTGGAAAAATAATATCAGGCCCATTAGGCATTTTTTGAGAGAAAACATAAATAGTTGTTAATGCTTGTTTTACTTCATCTACAGTTGAAAAATTTCCTAAAATCCAATCACCGAAATAATAGTAGGGGATAGCTTGATTATCTTTACCTACAGGTACAGTTTGATAAGTGGTATCACCCGGTAAATATAAATATTCAAATGATAAACCTTTTTCATTGATACCATCTGCAGCAATACCCATATTCAAACCATCAACAAGCAAATAGCCGTATTTTGATTTCCAAATTAAACCATCTTTTCCATTCGGTGTTTTACTCGCGAAAGCTGTGCCGCGTGGAGAACTAATTAAATTTGATTTTAAATCGATGCCAAATTCTAAACTGCGTGTAACGAGTACCGTGCCATCTTGCGCCGTTAAGCGAAAGTCAGTACATGCATTGGAAAAGTTAGTTTGAAATAAAACTAAAGATGATAAGAACAAGGTAGTTAGTCGTGATAATGCCATTTATTACCTCCATGTAATAATGCGACAAGATATAATTTTTATATAGCTATCAATTCAAATGGTAACTCTATTGCTGGTGGTTGTTGCCACAAACTTAATACAAAGCCACCATCTCCTGCACCAGTTGGTTTTGCTGCGATCGCACCAGCTTGTAATAATTGATTGATATGTTGCTCAATTTTGCCACTAGTTAAACCCCATTGAGAAAAGCAATTTCCTGCCTTATTTATAGCGTTTGCTAATTGTTCTAAATTATTTTGTTTAGTAGTAGTTAAAGCTTGATAACAATCGTTTACTGCTTGTTCCATTTCATGATCAATTTTCAATCCTAAATCTGGTTGAGATTGCAATAACTCTTTCACTTTTTTAACACAATTAGATGTTAATGAAATTTGATCGCTATAGGATAAATACCAAATCGGTTGCCACGCTAAGTTAAAAAATCTAATTGAAGAAGGTTGCTGATATAGCAATGGTTGATCATTTGAAACAGCAGCAATATCAACGCCACTACTTTCAAGGTGGAATAAATTTTCTAATTGTCGAGCAAAAGAATTGAGCTGTTCATTCGCTAAAAAGCCTTTGAATATAAGCCATTTTGTTATTGCAACGGACATTGCAGCAGATGCACCTAATCCAGCACCTAATAAAATTTGATTCTGAATATCAAAGGTGCCAGTTATTTTATTTCGATCTAATTTTAAAATTTCTAATGCGCGCTCAAGTACACTCCAAAATAAAATATGTATTTCTTCAGTTTGCAGGCCTAGAAAATTTGCATGAAGAGTTGGTGTGTTTTGGTATTGCAGTTTGATCTGACGATTTTTGATTGGGAAAACTAATGCAGGATAATTTCTTAATACTGAATGTTCGCCTGCTAAAATCCATTTACCATGTACAGCTATTTCAAAATTATTCATAGTGGACGATATGGCGCTAGATTTTCTTCATCGGCAATAAAGCGCATACTGTATTGCACAGCCCAGTTTTTAATTTCATCTTTTAAATTTTTATCTGCTAACACCAATATGACATCAGCGCCTAACGCGCCGCAGCCTTTAGAAACCGTATTAGGGAACTTTTTAGATAATAAAAAACAAAAATTAGCAATTTCTTTCAAAATCAAATTTTGCTGCTGCATAGTCTGCGCATAATGTTGCACATAAGTTAAAAACTTTTCTTGATCACAAGTTAAAAATGCAGCTTTGGTTTCATCAAAAATTTTTCTTAATGTTGCTGTAGGTACATTTTTGATAGTTGCTAAATGTTCATGCGTTTTAATTTTGAATGGCGTTTTAAATAATAAAAATCCTAACTGTTTAAACGGCCATGGTTGCGCTTGATAAATATTTTTGACGCAATCAACGATAGCGATATTTCCTAAACATTGACCAACTACATCAATACCGCTTGCGCGTGAGTTATTTCTTTCAATGATGGCTAAATAACTTTGATGAATATCTTTTATTTGTTGTTCTGTAAGTTGTCGTGTGTCATGTTGAATAAAATTTTTCAAAATTGCTAATGCAATAAATTGCGCGCTCGATGCACCAAATCCACCTGATTCATGATAAGGATCGATAAATTCAAAATTAATTTGTTTAAATAATTTTTCATTATTATGAAAAAAATTATCTGCTGGCGAATGAGGTGAAAATTGAAATTGTTTGGCATGAATTGAATCAAATGAAGCATTTAGTTCAAAGCAGGGCATGGTATTAATAACCATGCCGCAATGTTGTTCTAATGCTAAATATTCACCAATTAAAAAAGTTTTACTTGGTACAGAAATATGTAATTCATTTTTCATATTATTAATTACGCAAAGTTTCCAAGACTTCGAGTGCATTTTGTAATGAAACACGTCTAGTTAATTTTAGAATTTCTCGCAATTTATCTTCCACAATTGGGATTTCATTTTCAGTTGCGCCTGCACTTAATACCAAGTTGGAAATATGTAATTTCATGTGGCCTTCGATAATACCTACAGTTGTTAATGCACGTATGGCACCTAGATTTTGCACTAAGCCAACTGCTGCAATAATTTCAGATAATTCTTGCGCATTTTTAACATTTAACATGCGTAAGCACATTTGTGCAGTTGGATGGAGCCTAGTGACGCCACCGACAATACCAACGACGATAGGCGCTTCGAGTGTGCCAACTAAATCTCTACCTTCCATACGCCATTTAGTAATGGAACTGTATTTACCAGAGCGCGCAGCATAAGCATGAATACCTGCTTCAACTGCGCGCCAATCATTACCTGTTGCGATTAACACTGAATCCATACCATTTAATACGCCTTTGTTATTAGTCGTTGCGCGGTACGGATCAATTTCAGCAAATAAAGATGCTTCTTCTAATTTTTGTCCCAGTTCAGGTTCAATGTTTTCAATTACAACTTGTGCAGTCGTTAATTTTTGATCAGCCAAATTTGACAAAATACACATGGTGACGGTTTCATCTGTTAATTTTTCAATTGGATCTTTTAAATATTCACAAACTTGGTTGATGATATTTGCGCCCATTGCATCACAAGTATTAGTTAAGACATGCAAGACCGCCATGGTGCTTTTATCCGGGCGTTTAATTTCTCTTAAGTGAATATCCATCACGCCACCACCACGATTGACTAAACCGTGCGCTACATTTTCATTGGCTTTTTGAATCAATTCTTGGCGATGTTGTTCGAATTTTTTGCGGAAATTAGCGGGTTTTTTGATTTTTGCTAATTGAATTTGGCCTATTAACAATTGGCCTTTGGATGAAGTTTTAATAAAACCACTTTTGCGGATCCAACGTGCCGTTTTACTTGCAGCTGCAATAATAGACGTTTCTTCTACCGCCATTGGAATCACATAGTCACGATCATTAATTCGGAAATTGGTGGCCACGCCTAAGGGCATATGAAAATAACCGATGACATTTTCAATAAATTTTTCAGCAAGTTCGGGTTCAATGGCATTCTTTTTGCATAAAAAGTCGACGTCTTCTGGGGTCAGTGCGCCCATTTCCACTAATCGGTTCAATCGTTCTTCACGTTCTAATTTAGAAAATCCCTGAAAAAGTTCTGCGATTTGACTGTCGACTGCCATGTATGGTCTCCGTAAAAAATTTCCCCTCTCCCGTCTATGGGATAGGGTTAGGGTAAGGGCGACGCGCATTATATGGTGCCCCGAACAGGATTTGAACCTGTGACCTATCCCTTAGGAGGGGATCGCGCTATCCACTGTGCCATCGGGGCCAATTGGCGGCCAGTATAGCCAGAACTTAAAGCCAAAATGAAATATAAATTTCGCTATTTTTACTTATTTTCCTAACGTTTTTTTAAGGGCTTCTATAATTAAGTTATCGGTAACGCTAGGTAGGTTAACTGGCATGAATTCTGAAATAAAGTTGCAACATACCGACAACAATTCAAAAAAGTTCTTTAAGGTTTCATTAATGATTGCAGCAGTAATATAGAAGCATGCGAAAAGAGATGAAACAGGTGAAGAAATGACACAACAAGAACAATTGCAAACCATTGAAAAATTTCTGGACTTATTAAACGTAGCTACTACTACTCAAATTCAGCCTCTTGTACTGAAAGCAAAAGTATTAGCAAACTCAACTACTTTAAATTCGCTAGTAGATTTTTTTCCACCAAATGACAATGAAACTCGTAATCAAATTCAAAAAATTATTGATGATCTAAATCAATTACTTGATTCTAAAGATCTTTCTACTTTTCACGAAACTTTTTCAAAATTGGCATCAGAATTATTTACCATTCTCGAAAATCCATTTATGAAAGTATTGGCAGAAAGCAATGATGAGAATCTGCAAATACTGTATGCTAAAGTTTATAAAACTTTACAAGCTGGAAGTGATATGAATGAATTTTTTAAAGTTCTAAGTGAAGACTTGGATGCCTATAACAACCCAAATCAGAATTTTACATCATTAGCAAAGGCTTTTGAAAAAACATTAAAAAAACTTCCAGAAAGCATAAAAGAGAAATATGAAGATAGTATTTCTGTAAGTGACAAAGATGTTGCTGCATTTATTATGGATGGTGTTACTGAAAATTATTCAGAAAACCCTTCTACAGCAGAAGAGGCAGTAGCAAGAGAATTTTTTACTATCTATCAAAAATATAATCCATCAAATAATAATGATAACAACATAGAAGCAAGTAATGAAAATGAAGATATAGATGCTTCTGGATCTTCAGTTGATTCAAGAATAGATGAAGATCAAGAATTTGGTTCAGCAGAACGTCGAGCACTTCGGGAAAAATTAGATTTAGCCCAACAAGAATTAGAAAAACTCACAGAACAATTAGCAGAAAAAGAACAGATAATTAAAGCTAATACTCAATTAGTAACATTAGGTCGACAAACCGAACACAACCAAAAAGAACTTGATAATTTTAATACTAAATATTTGTCGAAAGTTACAGAATTACAAGATGAAGTTAATAAAGATAAATACGATATCCAAGCGCTAAAACAAAACTACACTGCAGTTTTAGCTACTCAAAATGAAGTAAATAAATTAAGAGAATTTTTGCCAGAGCAAGTGAAATTATTTAATTCTATCCTTGATTATTGTGGCACTAAAATTTCTTTACTTGAAACTCAAGAAAAAACTGCAAATCAAGAGCAGATATTAAAACAAGAACAAGACACTAGTATTATTAAAAACTACTTAAAAGATTTTAGGAATAAAATTCGAAGTGGTGTTGAACCTACATCTGAACAATTAAAGCAACTTGCAGAGATTAAAAATCTTTTTGCTGATAATAGTGAAATTAGTGCTTCCATCGATAATTTTATTACTAATCACGTTGCTAAATATTATGCACAAAAAATTAATGATGAAATTATTCAAACAATTGTTGCAGATCGTAAAGATGCAACAGCATTAGCAACACATAATGAAGCAGCTATTATCAGTGCAGCAACGAAAATTTTAGAACCTATCAAAGGAACTGAAATTGAATCGCAGATTGTTTCTGAAATCGCTAAACAATTAGCAGCTGTAAAATTATACGATGTTAAAGATACAACAAAATTTAATGCTGATTTTAGAGGCGAAAAACCATCTGTTAAAAGTCTTAGTGAAAAAACTAAAGCACTAGGAAATGCAATTCGTTCTGATTATGAAACTGTAATCCAAAAAACAGAGCAAACCATTCAAGAAAAACAATCACTTGAACAAAAATTGCAGCAAATTGAAGCAAAACGACAACTTGAAGAACAGAATAAACTTCAAGCAGAAACTCAATCGCAAGCAGAACAACTTGAAGAACAAGAACAATATAATAAAACATTACGTTCTGATTTTTCTACAAAATTTAAAGAATTGAAGCAAGCTTTTGAAATGTACGAAGATGATTATGATCATGATATGTTTGAATTAGCTTATGCCAGTTTAGCAAATACCAATAATAATCAAGAAAATAATTCAGAAGTAGAAATTGTGAGGGATGTTATAGATGGTTCTAAAGGCTCTAGAAAAGAACTGAAAAATTTAATTCTAGAATTGCAAAACGCACTTGATGAACTCGCAATGGATGATAATTATGAAGAATACCAGATTGAATTTTCTAATTTAGAAACTGAAGTAAAAAAAGTTTTAAATAAACATTCAGATTTTTCAAAATTATATATCACACGAATTAAAGAATCTTATGACCAACAATTGCAAACTACAAAAAGCTTGCTCGCTACTGTTGCTAGTTTGAGTGAACAATTAAAGAATGCAGAAGATTTACAGCAAAAATTAGAGAAGGATACAAAAGAGCAAGTTATATCGCATCGAAAATCAGTTTCTAGTGTAGAAACTACAAATAATAAGTTATTAGAAGATTTACAAGCACAGCTACTTGAATTGCAGACGAAATATGATCAACTTAAAAATGAAAATAAACAAACTGAAGAAGATTTTGACGCGCTTGCTAGCCTTATTCCTAAAATTTCATTACAGCAAATTAAATTAACTGAATCTGTAGAGGCTGATGGTGAGACTACAGAATACGCTTTACCCCTACAGAATATTCAACAACAAGCTGAAGCTTATTTAAAAAAACTAGAAGAAGAATTTACAAAATTTAGTTTACTTGTGGATGAAAAAGAAGCTTTAACTCAATCTATTGCTCAAAAAGAAACAGAAATTCAATCACTAAAAGAGCAGATAGATAAATTAAATAAACAACATGAAGCAGCTTTAAATGATAAGCAAAGTAATATTGTTCAACTAGAACAAGAACTTCATGCAGCTAAAGAAAA
>CAZYCO010000051.1:0-699 GCA_964645885.1 uncultured Gammaproteobacteria bacterium | reverse complement strand
GAACAGTTAAAAGAAACATTGGCACAAAAAGAAGAAGCAATTTCTCGTGCACAAGACAGATATTTGATGTTGAATGATGCAAAAGAAAGACAAGCTACAGATTTATTAGGGCAAATAAGAAATTTAACAACTCAATTACAAGAAAAAACTAAATTATTTGAAGATGAAAAAAACCAATTAAAAGAAACAACTGATACAAAAGTTCAACAATTCAATCAACAGTTACAAGAAAATGCAAAAACAATTGATCAATTAACGAAAGAACTTGAGCAATTAAAAACGCAAGGTAAATTGGATACTGATGAACAAATAATAAATTTAAAACAGCAAGTAGCTTCATTAACTAATAAAAATCATCAACTTCAACAGTCAATTGATGATTTAACAGATCGCGAATCGCAAACTAAAAAACAATTAGAAAAAGCTTCACAAGAACGTGACGATTTAAGAAAGCAAATTGAAGACAATCAAACTAAGCTTAATCAAGCACAAGAAGAGACTGCTAAATTAACTAAAGAATTAGAAACCGTTAACAAAAATGTTCTGCCTGTTCTTCGAAATCAATTAAATACTGCTAATACAAAAATTAAAGAATTAAAAACAACCCAAGATGAACTAGAAAAAGAATTATTAGCTAAAAATACTGAAATTAAAAATTTACAACAAGAGCGTCAGCAAGAACTTGATAATCAAAAACAA
>CAZYCO010000050.1:0-11933 GCA_964645885.1 uncultured Gammaproteobacteria bacterium | reverse complement strand
ATTTTTTTTTTTTTTTTGAATCATAATTTGAGGCGCATCTGTAGCCATAGGATCAGAAACTAATTGCGACCTAGGGTCATGACTTCGTAATACCTTAATGAATTTTCGATCGGAAAAAGGTGACTGATTAGAAACAAAAGTCTGTTGTGTTTGAATTCTTAATTTATTCTGCCAATTGCTTTCAATTTGTTTCAAAATTTCTAGATAAGGGAATCGCAAGCTAATATAAAGATTCTTCAATATTTCATTTATTAAGAGAGCATTTTCAGTGTTATTTAATACAGAATTTGAAGTTATTCCTTGTTGTACTTCTGTAAACCTTTTATTTTTTTCAGTTTCAAATTGTGATGCAGAAATAAATAAATTACCCAACATTGCTTCTATTCCATTCGCTTTCCATTGAGCTACATTGTAGTTAGTTTCTTCATTTACAAAAGCTAATAATTCTTCTAAAAATTTATTTAGATTTGTAGCAGTACTGGGTTGCAACTTGATTTCATTATCATAAGGATTTTTTCCAATAGGAGCCATTGCAGTTAACAATTTTGCAAAGTTTGGAAGAAAATCACCTATTGCAAAACCAATAAGATTATCTTGTGCTTTAATAGATAACTTTTTGTACGTGTTTTCAAGCCAAATTTTTAATAAAGGATTTTTACTTTCTAATTCAGTTAACGCTTTCAGGATATTAACAGAATAATTTATACCTTCTTTTAAATCTTGAAAATCAAGTACAACATTGTCATAACTGAATTGAGATATCGCTGCAGTAGGTGCTAGAGGTTTGTTTGAATAATCAAGAGTATTTTTAAGTACATCAATATTTTTGCCTTTATCTGGCCATTTATCAAAATTTACCTCGCCTTTTATAGTTGCGTTATCTATTAACTTCTTTTTTATACCACTAAAGCCAGTAATTGTTTTTATACGTTCACTTTGAATTTTGTTGGGTGCATCATTTGATGTTGTAACAGTAGTAGGATCAGGTAATGGAATATTTAAATCTGCTGTTGTTGTTGGGATAGGTTGCCCAGCGTTATTGATTTGGCCCCAACCTATCTTTAAATTGGAAACATATTGATTACCAGAATCACGTGCTGCTTGTTCTTTTATCTTATCACCACGTGCGTTGAAATCTGTATCTTTAGTACCTAAAGGACTCATCAGAGCTTCAACGTAATACCAAACCCAAGCATGCTTTTCATTTACCAAAGTTTTAAGGTGTTTTTCTGCATAATTAACGTGTAGTTTATTTGCACTTTCAGGAATAGGAGTAAGATTCATTGCTGCAGCATTGCCTGCTCCAGGTCCACCTAAATGATCATTTAAAAGATGACCACAAATATATTTAATACTGTCATTCGTTAAAATTTTCATTCGTTCACGAGCTTTTGCAGGGCCGCCTCCTTTATCTAATCGATCATTGGGTGTTGAACCGCCAGCTGGATTATCGGAAGAGCTTCCTAATGGATGATCGGGACCAAGGGGAAACGCCAACATCTTTGTTCCCATATCATTAGCAACTGATCCCCAATAAATATGAGTTCTAAGCCCTAGTGTAGTATCGCCGAATCCTTCAGCATGTTCTGAGTAATTCAGGTTTATATTTGGGAATAAAGTATTGATATTAGTAGGTGAGACACTTCCATCTGTAATCGCTTGAGCGCCGACAAGATTGGTTGGTCCAACAGGAGCGCCAGGAGCGATAAGAGAAGATTTTCTTGTGGCAAACATGCTCTTATCAATATCTCTCACTCTACCAGTTGATGATTTGCGCGGAAAAAAATCATAAATACTAAGTAGCCCAAGACCTCTTGCAATTGCATCGACTACAACATTGATTTTATTTGCATTATGTTCAATAAATTCATCAATCAATAATAAGAATCTTCGTCGTGCCGCAATATTAGTTAAATCAGTTAAATTAATATTACTATCAAAGGTTGCTCTGAATTTTAAATAATCAACTAAATTAGTTTCATTTTGAAATTGAAAATCTACATTTGGAAAATTTATTAATTCTTCTATGTATTTTTTTATTCTCGCATCGTTTACTGGATTTGATGTGGTAAAAGTCGATCTCGCTAAAGTGCTGATATCGTTATCAAATGTAGGTGGTACTGCAGTACCAAAACTTGTGGGATCATTTAAAAATTGACCCGTATTTTTTACATCAAGTTTATAAGTACCAAACGTTAGTTTTCTCTGTATAGCTGGAGATGAATTTACATTTGGTTTGGTATCGCCATTTGCAGATGGCGAATCGTTATCATTAGGTAGTGAAAATAAATGTTCTACAGATTTGCCTTGTATAATTGCATCTGCAACATCATCTGCTTGTTGTTCATATTGATCACCAGCTTGTCCCAAACCACTTTTTAAATGTACCCCAGCGCGTTGTTGTAAAACGTGTGTAGTTTCGTGCGCAACTGTATGCAAGCTTGGATTACTGTTTGCAAAACCAATTTTTGATCCGGTTGCATAAGCTTCTGCATTCATGTTGTCACAAGCGGTTTTTGTTGTTGCACCAGTAAATGATTGAATTGTTGATAAATCATGTTGCGGGAACGCGCGTTGTATTTTTTCAAAATGAGGTAATTTTTCACCACGACCTTGCACACCGCGAATCGCATGTTGATGAATAACATTAGGATTTTCTTGCTTTGATTTTGATTCTGATTGAACGGAAATTTTCCGTTGTATAACCGATTGTTTGCTTTCGCTGTTGTTTAATCCAAATAATGGAATTTTAGTATTATCAATAGTATGCGAAGTTTTAAAAGATGATTTAAATTTTTCAGTCGATGTTGCTGATAGAGCAGAGTGAATATTTGTCTTTGAATTTCCTATAGGAAGTTTAGAGATAACACGCATAACAGATCCTTAATAGAAGTAATGGAACAAAATAATGATTTGAAAAAAAGATAGATTTGCAACGAGTACAAATTATTATTTAGTGCCATCATCTTCATCTTTACGAAAGCGCCTATGAAGTGGATGGTTTTTGCCCCAAGTTTGATATGGCTCTGCACTGGTACCATCTGTACCGCCCCACGGTAATGCTTCTTTTACTTTTCTTTTCGTTCTTGTGGATTTTTTCTTCGGATCTGCTTTTGGTTTTTCATAGAATTTTTTTATAATTTGCTGACGTTTGATACGGCTATCAGAATATTTTTTGCCATACGCTCTAACACTGCTGTCACCAAATTCTCTTTTAGGTGAAAAGGGCGCCATTGAAATATCAGAGACTTCTTCCAGTCTAGTTTTAGCTTTTTCAAATTCATCTGTACCACCATATGGATTTGAGAATCGAATTCTGATGGCTTTGAAATTCTTTTCTGATTGCCAATGCGCTAATTCATCAGAACAGCCATTGAATTCATCACCTTGGCTTCTTTTTTCAGCACACGGACTATTATTAATTGTTAATTCTAATTCGACATCTTGTGGATCGAATTGTTGTGCATCAATGTAGTCATTTACTTGTTGAATTAAATCCTCTTCCGCATGTTCACCATTCGAACTTTCAGTAATAAATAATTTAGTATGTCTGGCTGCTGCGTTTATCAAGTTTGCTATTAAACGGGTACGAGAAGTAAAAGCGAATTCTTGTAAGCTGCTTTTAATTTGTTGGTTTTCTAAGCTGAGTGGCTGCCAGCTAAGATCAGATTGGTAAGTACTCACTTCATTACTAAGTTGTTGACGAAGAAAATTATTGATTGTTGATGGAATATCTCTCCAACGAGAAAAAGTATGTGAACTTTTTTCCAAAGCTTCAATACCAGCTTCCAATTGCGCTCTACTATAACTAGCTAAAGAAGGTGTTTTTTCAAGTTGTTCCAACAATTCTTGTTCATTTTCAAGATCCCCATCCGTTTTTTTAATAGGATAGCTAATGGTTAATTGCACGGCATTCGAACTAGACGATGGATTTGAACTAGATGTTGCAAATTGTGGATCAGCAATAGATTGATTATTTACAATTTTATTCGCGATTGAATCAGCTTGTTGTTCATAAGCATCTCCCACTTGACTTACACCATTATTTAATTGCACACCTTCTCGTTGTTGTAACAAGTGTACCGCTTCATGTGCCACCGTATGTAAATCTGGATGAGCATTATCAAAAGCAATACTATTTTTTGTTGCATATGCTTTTGCATTTATATTGTTACAAGCGATTTTCGCTGATGATCCAGTGAATGTTTGAATAGTTGATAAATCATGTTGAGGAAACGCTCGTTGTATTTTTTCATAATAAGGTAATTTTGTACCATGTCCTTGTACACCAGCTATAGCATGTTGATGAATAGCATGAGGATTATCATCAATCATTTTTGATTTAAATCCTATTTTGCGCTGTACAACTTGATTATGGTTTTCAATATGTGAACTGTTCACAGAAACATTTGAAATGCTGGTATTTCTAGATCCTTTAAAAGAACTAAATTTATTTTGTGGTTTAGGTTCTGAAATATTAAATGGTGTAGTTTTTGCAACTTTATTTTTTTGTTTAGCAGTATTTGTCGCTAATTTTACAAGTGACCTCATAAAATTTTCCTTTGTCAAAATTAATTGAAATAAAATATGGTTTGGAATGAAGTGTATGTTAAGAAAAGATCAATTTTCAGTTTTGATGATTTACTTATTTTTAATCTTTAGTTGCTTTTAAATAAAGTTTCTCTAGATCTTCTGCCAAGTAACGCATAGAACGCGTGGTAAAATTTAAACCTACATTTACAAAGTGTTTCAAACTTCTCAGTTCGACAACGACTAGGCCTCCATCTAAACCAATTTGTCCCATGGAATTGTCAGTGTAATTTTTGTCTGCAACTATTCCTGGTGCTGTCATTAAATCACTTTGCGTTTTTTTCCAATCATTATTTTCTATTACCCAAACATCAGTTGGATTTAATATGGAATTAATCCAATCTTTTGCATTAAAACTAAGTTCTTTGTGTTTTTTTGCCGATAATGGAAAAATAAGTTGTGCAGGGTTAATGCCTAATATTTGCATCATTAGATCAACAGCGTTTATAAATTCTTGTTTCATATCTTTTGATAATGCTTCATACATTGATCTAAACGAAGAACGGGTCATAACAGTGAATAATTTTTTCTTGTAGCTTAAATCACTTTGATCGTTTGCTTGAAAAATGTACTGTGCAATTAAATGAAGTAAACCGCTTAATTCATCTATTTCAATAGTATCTAAGCTAGGTATTTTGCCTATTACTTGTTTTACAGCGTTATCAATATTGCCAAATAACTTAATTTTACCAGGCGATATTGCAGTTTTACGTGTATTTTCTTCTTCAATAATTAATTTTTCTAGATCTTTAACTTGAGCTGCATTTGGAGATTTTTCTAACTCGCCATATTGATCTAATTCTTTTTGTAATTTTTTTTGATAAAAACTTTTATGTTCTACCACTGCTTCAATGGAAGAATTGAACTCAAAATCTTGCAACAGTGAAAAAAATTGCGGCAAATTTTTAAAGGGAATTCCTATCGTCGCTTGAGGTGAACCGCTAACTACAGGCTGTTTATAAGGCTCTATATTAATGTTATGCGGCATATTCGGATCATGAAAAAAAGTATCCATTGCTGTTTCATTATCAAGCGGTAGAGGACTTGCTGCATCAATAGTATCAAGCATATTGGTAACAATAGCTCCTAATTGATTGATTTCAACTGCTGGTGTAGTGACAAATTCTAACTTACTGTTATCGGAAACAATTTCCCAACCATGGCCAGAATTCCAAATTACATCATCTTGTGGAATGAATCCGCCATTATCATTTGCTTTAATACCAGTTTCGTATTCAATGCCTGCTTTTTTTTGTACTACTGTTTGATTTGCGTTAATGCCAGTTGCTTGAGAAGTTGTAGGTTCGAAAGTATTTTGATTAATACTCTCACCTCGGACAATTTTATCTGCAAAAGAATCAGCTTGTCGTTCATATCGATCACCAATATGACTCACACCATTTGTTAATTTAACACCATTTCGTTGTTGTAAAAGATGTACCGCTTCGTGTGCCACGGTATGTAAATCTGGATTGGGATTATCAAAAGCAATGCTATTTTTTGTTGCATATGCTTTTGCATTGATATTGTTACAAGCAGCTTTCGCTGAAGCTCCAGTAAAGGTTTGAATAGTCGATAAATCATGTTGAGGAAATGCGCGTTGTATTTGTTCAAAGTAGGGCAGTTTTACACCTCGACCTTGTACACCTAGTTTAGCTTGATGATGCACATCTTGATGTTGTTTTTTTGCGAGATTAACTTTTAATTTACGTTGTATAACAGAGTCTGTGTTTATAGATGCATATTTACTACTAAAAGGAATTTGGCTTAGATTCGTTTTTGCTTGATAGGTTTTTTGCTGAACATGATTTGATTTGGGTTGTTTATTAGAAGAAAAATTGTCTTTTTGATTTTTTGAATTTTGTTTATTTATAGTTTGAGTAGATGAGTTTAATACAATTCGTTGCATCTGAGCTTCCTTTGCTTCGTATAGCAGTTTGAAATTAGATGATTATTAAAGGAAAAAATTGGCTAATGACAATTTTAATTGAAAGAGCACATCTTAAAAACTTCAAGATGTGCTTTTGAGTTGTAATATTTCTAATTACGATATGTAAAAGATTTCGTAATTTAAACCAAACGGTAAAAATTCAGTCATAATTTGTTGCAAATTTAATAAACGTTGCGGTTGTTTCAACATATTAAATGCACCCATCTCTGCACCATTTTCAGCGCCAGCTGAAATCGCAGGATTACAATTATCACTTAATTGCGCAAAGTTAGGATCGTTGTAATTCATCGAACTAAAACTTGGCGTTAGATTGGTAATAATGAAGTTTTTATCGGAAGGTGATAATTCATCTACACTATTTAAATCTGAATCAGTGATTAATTTTTCTGCTTCAATTTCATAATTATATTCAGGCTGACAACGATATCGTTGTGGTGTTTGTGAATTCAAAGGTAAACTGCAATAGCGCATACAACCTTCTGGATTTTGAACGACCACAGTATGAGTAAAAATAGAATTATTCGCAGAGGGTAGAGCTGACACATGCACTTCACCAAAAATGGTACATTGATCAATTTGAGTAAGCGGTCCCATTAATAAATTATTTGGCTCAATATTTGCAGCAACAGCAAGCTGAGTAGTCTGCAAAAACATACCTTTAATAATACTATTACTTAATTTTAAGCTGGTAATGAGATTAGGAAGAATAAGAGCACCGGTAATACTTTTTTCAAAACTAATATTCACTTCACCTAAAGCATTTTCATTTTCAACGGTTAAACTAGCCGAATCCGATTTAGGTACTAAGGTGCAATGTATAACTTCTAAATTCAAATTATTATTTGTACCAGTAGGTGGTACAGCAATGGTGATGCTGCCATCGATAAGTAATCCATTCAATCTACAAGTTGGAATAGTGGTTGTGGTTCCTGATGATTGAATATTAATGTTAATATTTGATTTTATTACAGGTCGTTTACCATCCGCAGCTTCGATGATTAGTGTTTTACCTTGAGCAATATTCAAATCATATGCTGCATTATTTAAAGAATAAATTTGATTATCTTGAATCTGAATGACGCCTGTATTGACATTAGAACTATTCCAAGCTTGTAACGCTTCTTCTATCGAATGATAAGTGCCAGTGTCAGTTGAACTCGCATTAACAGAAAAATAAATGGTATCAGTCTGTTGTGTGGTCGTAATAGATTCACGTCTATCGTATGGGCCACCACCCAAGTTGGCACTAAAGCCATATGAATAAGAAGAAGTTAATTTATAGGTGCTATTGCTATTAGTAGGAAATGCAACACGTCCTCTTTTTATATCAATTGCAATTTTTGAATCGCTAGGTCTATTCCAATTTGATAGATCTGTTATGACAATATCTTTTGCATCAATTGGAGTATTTGAATTTTTCAAACAGAAGCTGTAACCATCACCGTAATAAAGTGGAGCGGCATTATTTTCTACTTGATCCTGTAAATCATTCATGACAGCTTGTGTTCGTAAAGCAACAGGAAGATTTACTTCTTGTGATTGTTGAGCAAGCTCATTTATCAATTGCGGTTTATTAAATAACGTTAAATCTTGTCCAAGTGGATTAATATAAAAACAACCATCTATTGGATCACCACTTTCATCTTTTGCTTGTACCATCGGGCAATCTAAAATACCGTAGCTATTTAAGCGCCAAATAAAAATGCCAACTTGGTTGGTTTTATATTTAATTTTACGAGAAGTTAAATCTAGAACATCAACTGTGTGAGCGGTTTGATCAAACGCAGTATTCAACGTTTCCATATTATTTAAATCGCGAATCGAAGCAAGCATACCTTGATTTGGCAGAAGGTGACGCATATTTTGAGTAATGCTAAGCGATTGAAAAAATTGTGAGACTTTAATATACCAACCCGTTACATCTCGGACAATTCGTTCAACAACTGCCGCTTGTCCTTTACGTCTGCGGTAACGAATAGTATTTGCAACCCGTGCACGTTGGTTATCGATAATCCGTTGCGCATTATCAAGTCCATAAATTCCAAGTAAATCAGCAAGATAAGGTACAACCCATTCCGCACATGTTTCAATAAATGCATCTTTATAAGATTGATCTAAATCATGTTGTAAAACTGATAACTCTTTTTCAAGCACACCTAACAATGCTTTTAATGGTTGTCCTTGAAGTAAATCTTGTTGGCGGTAAAAAGTCGGTAATAGAGGATATAACAATTCTGACACGTTATTGGTACTCACGATAAATTCCTCATCTTTAAATTTTATTCATAATCAAAAATAGTGATACGGGATGGATCAATAATAAGTAATTGAGCAGGTATAGCTTGACCACCATTATTAACAAATGCTTCATCTGCAATTAATTGCATTTTGAGTTTAGGTTTAGATGCAGTCACATAATCTAAAATATCCAACTGGATAGCGGTCACACCATTAATAGACTGTATTGCTTCAGTTACTTCAGATGCATTGACATTTTGTGCAAGATTGCGCATTGAAAAACCAAATTTATTTTTTAAGTGATTTTCAATATTGTTGAAGACATCATTTTTAGTATATCTATCATCTATTTTTACTTTCACACTAACTTGAAACTTTATAATGTCACAATTTTGTACCGCTACATCGGTACCGGTATCTAAACGGGCGTTATTAATTGATTTGATCAGGTAATCTGTATTCACTATTGCTGTTTCAGATGGTCCTGCGACAGTAAGATGAACCAATGGGATTTCACTTGGTTGTTTCAACTGTAATGCTTGTGCTTTGCTGATACCTGTAAATGCACGAGCGAACATTTCATAATCTGTTAAAGAAACAATTCTATCCATTGTTAAGGCGACAAGAGGAGTATTTTGTTGAGCAACATCTAGTGTTTCTGGATCCACACCACCAATTGCAGGAATTGGATTGGTTACACTATTTACGCCTAACGGCCTACTTTGTAATAAGATAATAGTATTTGAAGCAACATTACCGACTGAACCTAATCCCATTCTATAAGTAGCAGTAACGTTTTCTTGTCCTGTTGGTAAGCGTGAACCTTGCATACCATCACCAAAAGTCACTGTAATAGAACCATCTGCATTGTGTCTAGTCATGTAACACTGGGCGGTACTATCACTATCTGCTAGTGTTGATACTTCTTGCCAATCGACATGGTTCACTTGTACTTGCAAAGTTGTTTGAATACCGTTTGTAGTACTTGCACTAACATAAGTAAGCGGCGAACGTTTTAAGGTAAAGGTTTGATTTGATTTGCTACCATCACCACTACCTAATACTTCTTGAATAGTTTCACCATGCGTTGCTAGTGCTACGTTACCATACAATTTAGTAGTGCCAGGTAAATATTGGTATTCTAATGTTTGATCTAAAAGCAATGCAGTACATGAATTTGCTTTAGTAATCGCACAATTTTGGTTAAGTTTTTCTAAAATATTATCTGGATCGTTATCAGGTGTAATTGTAACTGTACCTTGAACAGTTACAACTTGATAACTTGGTTTATAAGTATAATTTGACTGAGAGGGTGGTATTTCAGATGCATCATCACATGAATAAGTAAAATCATCTGTTACTGAATCTGAGCCATTGCTAACTGCAGTTCCAGTTATCACGAATGTTCGACCTGGTTCGAAGTTAGTTGTTAAAACTTGATCTAAATAAATAGTATTACCTTTGATAAAAAAATTAGGTTGTATTAATTCGCTTGTAAATAAAGGTAATTCTTCACTTTGTGAATAGATGGTTGTAGTGCGTAATGCAAAATTTGAGTTTTTACTAAAAGTAGAGCCATCAATATTTTTTAATCTTATACCGGTGACTCTTCCACTCAAACTAAATCCAGCTAATGAACTACTAACTGTATTCGCAATTTTGGCAATCGATGCTACACCATTATGTGGATCAACTAATACCGCCCAGCTATCAGGTAATAATTCATTTGATTCTTGGGATAAATAACAATCGGCATCGGTGTAAAGCACGTAGCCTTCGGTAGAGTTTTTATAATACTGCCAAATTGAAGGAGGATTTGTATCCCAATCTAATTTACCTGTATCAGTGTAACTTTTGGAAACACTGCTAAAACTTGGCGCATTATTACCAAAACAGCCTGTGGTCAAACGTAAGGCATAAATTTTAAAAGATGACATTGCACCTAAATCAATTGCCCATTGTATTAATGTGTAATTTTGATCGTAATTCACCACTACTTTTTTTAAGAAAGTGAAATGAGGATTATTGTTATTATCAACAACCATAATTCGATCACCAACTTTCAATTGAGTGTTGGTTCCCGCAAGTAATGCACACGGCTGACCGTTGACAGCAGGTTGTATAGGACAATAAACAGCTTGATAAGGACTAAGTTCATTTAATTCTTGATAGGCTTTTAAATCTTCAACTGTTTCAAATGTTTGGGGTGTTTGATTTTGTGTCGGCACACTTTGTGCAGCTGTACCTGTTGGTACAGCAACGTACTCTACACCTTCAGATTGCGTTACATTAAATGATAAATAAGTACTTGCAGCAGCGCCAGGACTGGATTCGTAACTAACAGTACGTCCTAAATTTTGAATCGAAACATTTTCAGTTGCTGTACGAAGATAAAATTCATTTAATTGTCGTTGTTGATAAAAATAAAGTACATCTAATACATCAGCCCAAGCATTTAAAAATCCAATTGCTGGATCATTTAAATTTCGAGTTGTTAATTGTGCAAGTGGTCTTAACTGCGGATTATTTTCATCGACCATTTGTAGTGGAATATAAGAGAGCAGCCGCTCAAAAATAGTATTTTTTGAACTTGGTCGGGTAATTAATTCATTTAAACCGGGCTCATATTGTCGTTCTGGCACAGTTAAATCTTCTGTGCAATTTAAAATTAAATTACTCATCTTGATATTCCTTCATAATAAATTCGATAACACCCGTATTTAAAGAGGTATCATTATTTTGTAATTGTGCTATTTCAAATACATCTAAATTAATTTCACCTTTAGATAAATATTCTGATGAAGGCTGATTTAATTTTTGAAATTTTGTGCTGCTTGAATTGGTATCAATACGATCAACGCCATCTATAGTCATGGCTTCTGCAATAATTTCACTGAAGTAGCAGGATGAAAATAAGTACTTTTAGTGTCATCTATAGCGATAGTAGTGAAATGATCTTGCAATTTTCGGCGTACGTAATCCAAATCATATCCAGAGGCTACATGCACAACTAATGTAACTTCTAACGGTACAAAACTAGGACCAATTACTTCTAAGTCGTAGCCCATTAATTGATACTGCGATAAATAATCTTTAATTTTTTGTTTAAAATAATCATCGACAATTCGATTATTGTATCGATTGACAGCAACAA
>CAZYCO010000049.1:4505-12904 GCA_964645885.1 uncultured Gammaproteobacteria bacterium | reverse complement strand
AAAATTAAAGTGTTATTTCGTCATATTTTGCCAAATGTCATGCATATTATTCTCATATCTATTGTGCTAGATTTTAGCGCGCTTGTGTTAGCGGAAGCAGTTTTATCCTATGTAGGTGTTGGCGTCGATCCAACTTCTTATAGCTGGGGTAATATGATTAACAGCGCCAGACTTGAAATGGCACGTGAACCGATTGTCTGGTGGCCCTTGTGCGCTGCTTTTATTTTTATGTTTACATTAGTTTTATCGGCAAATTTATTTGCTGATGAAGTAAGAAAAGCATTTGATCCAAGATTGAGAGATTCTTAAGTGTTGGGTTTCGCGCAGCGAGGCCCAACAAAATAATCAGAGGAGATAAATTATGTTGAAAGAACACGATACTGCGCCTGATTTCACTACTATCGATGATCAAAACAATAAAGTTTCATTAAAAAATTTTCGCAATAAAAAAGTCATTCTTTATTTTTATCCTAAAGACGATACGCCTGGTTGTACTGTAGAAGCATGTAATTTTCGCGATAATTTACCTGATTTTTCCAAATTAAATATCGAAGTGCTTGGCGTTTCAAAAGATGATGTTGCAAGTCACACCAAATTCAAAAATAAATATCAACTTAATTTCAAATTGTTAGCTGATACTGATGGTGAAATCTGTAACGCTTATGGGGTCATCGGTGAAAAAACCATGTTTGGTAAAAAATATATGGGTATTAATCGCACCACATTTTTAATTGATGAACACGGTAAAATTATGCAAATTTGGCGTAATGTAAAAGTGGATAATCACATTGATCAAATATTAAAAGTATTAAAAAAATAATAACAATGAATATTTTAGCGCTAGAAACATCTTCAACCGTTTGTTCAATTGCTTTGTATTGGGATGGCGATATCGTTTCCAAACAAGTGATAGATGCAAATCAACATGCCAAAGTCATCCTGCCAATGATTGATGAGTTATTGGCAATTGCTCAAACTAATCTTAAACAATTAGATGCAATTGCATTTGGCGCAGGCCCTGGAAGTTTTACTGGTTTGCGTATTGCAACAAGCGTGGCCCAAGGTTTAGCGCTTGCGCATAATTTACCTGTTATTGCTATCTCATCATTACAAGCATTAGCACAACATGCTTATCGTTTATTTCATTATCCACGTGTAATTGCAGCAATTGATGCCAGACAAAATGAAATATATGCCGGCATATTTGAGCATGATCATTTGTCTATGAAATTAATGAAAGATACTAAAGAAGTTGTTTGTAGCAGTGAGAAGTTATTTTTACCAAAACAAAATGACTGGTATGGCGTAGGTACGGGTTGGAAAATAGCTGTATCTCATTGGGCACAACAGTTAAATCAGCGTTTAATTGAAGTGCAGGAGCAATTGTTACCTGATGCTGCTGATGTTGCCTATTTAGCAAGCTTTGAGTATGCGAATAAAAATTTTTTAGCACCAGAGCAAGCATTACCAACTTATTTACGTGATCAAGTAACTACACCACCAAAAGAATAAGAGGTTAATTTTATGGATAAACGTTTACTCGAAATTTTAGTCTGTCCAATTTGTAAAGGACGATTGATTTATCAAAAGGAACAGCAAACTTTAATTTGTAAGGCTGATCGTTTGGCTTATCCAATTCGTGATGGCATTCCAGTGATGCTTGAAAATGAAGCACAACAATTAACTTTAGAACAAGTGGAAAATTTAAAATGAAATTTACAGTCATCATTCCAGCGCGTTATGCATCCACTCGCTTAGAAGCAAAAATGCTGCAAGATATTGCAGGAAAACCAATGATTCAACACGTATATGAGCGTGCAGTAAAAAGTGGCGCAAATCGTGTCATTATCGCAACTGAAGATCAACGTATTGAAACTGCTGCAAAAAAATTTGGTGCGACAGTTTGTATGACTTCAGAAAAACCACGTTCTGGAACGGAGCGTATTGCTGAAGTAATTGAAAAATTACAAATTCCTGATGATGAAATTATTGTCAATGTTCAAGGTGATGAACCATTTATTCCTGCAGATTGCATTAGACAAACTGCGATGGATCTAGTTGCACATCCAGATGCAAAAATTAGTTCATTATGTGAAGCGATTCATGATGTTGAAGAAGTTTTCACAATGCACATCGTAAAAGTTGTTTTAGATGCGGAAGGTTTCGCACTTTATTTTTCTCGTGCACCAATTCCTTTTGATCGAGATGGTTTTTCTAAACATGAAAAAATGTTTTCAAAACCAAATCAATATTTTAGACATATTGGTATTTATGCTTATAAAGCAGGCTTTGTAACGGACTACGTATCAATGCCGATGACTGATATTGAGCAGTTAGAGAGTTTAGAACAACTGCGTGCACTTTATTATGGCGCGCGTATTCATCTTGCTATTTCTGAACATCATGTACCAGCTGGTGTAGATACAATAGAAGATTTAGAAAGAGTAAGAGAGTTTGTGAAGACATTGTGACCAGGAGACAGTGATTGTAGGGTGGGCTTCGGTTACGCGTGTAACGCGCGACGTGCCTACCACTTCTTACAATTTTTTTTGGCGGGCACGAAATCTTCAATTTCTTTGCTCACTCTACATCATTGTCATCCCGGAAAGTCCGAAGGACTTGTCCGGGATCCAGGGCGATATTAAATATTTTCCTGGATCCCGGCTCGCGCACACTGCGTGTGCTTGGCCGGGATGACAGATTTAAGTTGAGCTACTTGAACCAGGATTCATTGATTTTCCAATGGAATGTTTCACCATTTCGTCTGTAGAAGGTTCGTTTTCTTCATCTTTAAAAAGACGATTTTTCAACGGTTCTTTTTCTTCAAGCAGTAATTTCATAGTCTTTTCAAATTCAGCTGCTTTTTGAGCTTGTTCCGCTTTTTTTAAATAGTAATCTTTACTCAACTTGATGGTTTGACTATTAGGAGAATCTTTTAGCAGTTTTTCATAGCACTCTGCAGCTTCTTTAAAATTTCCTTGTTTACTCAATTCTGTTGCTTGCAGCAGTTGGTTTAATATTATTTGTTCTTGAGTTATCTCTTTTTGTGCATCATTTTCTTGTATATCGCTTTGCTCAATTTGTGGAGCAGCATTGTTATTAACATTATTTTTTTCTTTTGGATTAGTTATATTAATTGATGCTTGATAAATTTGTTTAACCCAAGCTTGCTGTTCATTTTTCTTCAACCCATGTTGAGTAACGTAATTTGTACACCACTCCAGTACTTCTTTATGTTTATTTTGTGCAAACAAAATTTCAGCAATACTGCGATAAGCATTATCGTAAGTTGGATCTAGTTCAATCACTCTTTTAAAAAAGATAAATGCTTCATCGTGTTTTTTTAGATGATTTAAACAAACTCCAATGAAATCACATACAAATGTATACAGTGGAAAATCTGCAGGGATACGAATAAAACAAGCTAAAGCAGAGTAAATATTTGTTTCAATAACTTCATTTGCTTCATTTGTTGGTGGAATCATTGTGCCTTTTTTAAAAAGAGTATTGGGATTTTCATCATCATCTTCATAGTTATTACAATCTTCAGCACTTTCGTAATCATTTACTGCTAATAACAATTCTTTTATTTCTTGCCAGCTAGGGACAACGGTATTTGATATCGTGGTATTTAATACTTCTTTCAAGCATAGAACTGCGTTTTCATAATCGTTTTCTCCTGCATATTGTTTAGCTTGCTGCAGCATATCTTCAGATTCATTTTGTTCTTGAGTTTCAATTCCTGTTTTCAAAACCTCTTGTACATCTGTTTCATTAAACATGAGTTACTCCTTTATTTTCAGTATTAGTGCCAAACAGTTCATTTAACACGAATGACAGAACAGATACAAAACGATTTATTTAACAAGTATTGAAAATAAAAAGGTGGGCATGCTTACAGCTTTGCCCACCTACATATTTTTATCAGAAAGTAGAGATTATTTATCTTCCCGCTTCATCAGCAGTTTCAACTACCATAGGTAAATAAGATTTACTGGATGATGAATAAGACGATTGTGATTGTTGTTGATGATATTGCGCTTGCAATTGTTGCTCACGTTCTACTGCTGAAAAATTTTGAGAATCAGAAGAAGAATCCGATTGAGGTCTTCTTTGATCATGATGATGTCTCATACCGCCGCGGCGACGATTTCCACGACGACGTTGCTGTTGTTGTTTATTACCACCATGTCCTTGATGACCTTGGTTGCCGCCTTGAAAATTACTTCCGCCTTGTGAACTGCCGCCACTATTATCATCGTGATCATGTGAACGTTCATGACGTTGTTCATCTTGTCTTGGTGGTCTATTACGTTGTTGTTCTTGTGGCGCACCATGATGTTGTCTTGCGCCTTGGTTGTTGTCATGACGATGATGTCTTCTGTGACGACGTTGTCTATGTTGGTAATTACCACGTTGTGGTGATTCAGTTTTTGCTGGTTGTGCTGTTTTTGCTGTTGCAGCAGGTGTGCCACCGCCAAACATGACAGAAAATAATTTTCTAATTAAACCAGCTTCTTCTTTTGGTTTTTCTGGTACATAAGTTTTTACTGCAGGCGTATTTGTTGTAGAAGAAACCGGAACATTGTCACGTCCTTTTGAAAATACGTAATTTGGTTCTTTTGGTTTATCTATTAAATTGAAACTATGTTCAGAAGCAGATTCTGAATCACCTTGTGCACCGCTTCGCTCAATTCTTTCAATCTTATAATGCGGTAACACAATATGTGGATTTGGCAGAATAAAAATTTCAACGTTATGGCGTTTTTCAATTGCAGCAATAGCGTGACGTTTTTCATTTAATAATAATGTTGCCACTTCAAGCGGTAATTGTACGTTGATTTGCTTGACTCGATTACCTGACAGTAAATCTTCTTCAATCAATCGTAAAATAGTTGAACCTAATGCTGTTGCGCTTTGGATAAAGCCTTGACCTTGGCACTGTGGGCATTTTGATTTAATGACTTCACCTAATGTTGGATGTAAACGCTGACGTGACATTTCTAATAATCCAAATCTAGAAATACGTCCGATTTGAATGCGAGCACGATCATGTTTAAGTGCTTCACGTAAACGATTTTCAACTTCACGTTGATGTTGCACCGGTGTCATATCAATAAAGTCGATACCGATTAAGCCGCCAATATCGCGTAGGCGTAATTGACGAGCAATTTCATCTGCTGCTTCAAGGTTAGTGTGCAATGCTGTTTCTTCAATATCGCTGCCGTGTGTTGATTTGGCTGAGTTGATATCAATAGCAGTTAATGCTTCAGTTTTATCAATAACGATTGAGCCACCAGAAGGTAAATGGACTTCGCTATCAAATGCTGATTTCACTTGGCGTTCGATTTGGTAGCGTACAAATAATGGAATATCGTCTTGATAGAGTTTGAGTTTAGATAAGTAATCGGCACGTACTTTTTCGATGTAATCTTTTGCTTTAGTAAATAAGTTAACTTCATCAATAATGATTTCGGTTACATCTTGTCTTAAATGATCACGAATCGTACGAATTAATACGTCACCTTCTTGGTGAATTAAGAATGGAGCAGGGCGCTGATTGTACGCACGTTTAATTGCTTCCCATTGATGAACTAAAACGTCTAAATCCCACTGCAATTCATCTAAACTTTTATCGACACCAGCCGTTCTGATAATAGTGCTCATGCCGTCTGGCACTTTTAAGTTATTTAAGATTTCTTTCATCTCTTGACGATCATCGCCTTCAATGCGTCTTGAGATACCACCTGCATTTGGGCTATTCGGCATTAACACTAAATAACAACCAGCTAAGGTAATATAACTTGTTAGAGCTGCGCCTTTGGTACCGCGTTCTTCTTTCATGATTTGCACCATGATGTCGCGGCCTTCTTTAACTACATCTTGGATACTGACAGCAGCATGTTCATCTTGGACTTTCTTATAATAGTACTCAGGACTAATTTCGCGGAAAGGTAAGAAGCCTTGGCGGTTACCACCGAAGTCTACAAACGCAGCTTCAAGGCCTGGTTCGATACGTGTAATACGTGCTTTAAGAATATTAGATTTGCTACCGATATTTTGTTTTTGTTCACAATGTTCATAATAAAAATCATCTAGAACTTGGTTCGATAACATCGCGACGCGTAATTCGTCGCTACTAGCATTAATAAGAATTGTGCTCATAGTTTTTCCCTAAAGGATGAGCACTGCGAACTGAAATACAGTTACCAGATATTGTTTGTCAAATCGTTAAATATTAAAAAATTTGTAGCAATAGGTAGTTGATTATCAACATTTATAAAACCAATTGCAGATATATCTAAAAAATAATTCGTCAATTTCTTCATTTATCAAAATCTGGGGTTAAACGTCACTTCAGTCGAGTGCAATAAAATTAAAAATAAAACCCACTTAAAAAAAATAATTTGTATATTTAGTTAAAAAATTTGCGGTTTAAAACATGTTTCAGCATAGTTGGTTCTGTTTAACCGCTACACAGAACGTTGCTAATGTTTATGTTATTAACTAATAACGGCGCGCCATTGTGCAACATCATTTTCGTGTAGTAAACACCAGTAGGATTCGCTTAAGTGAAACAAACACAAGTTCAATACATTACCATCGATGAAGAAAGGCAAGGACAGCGTTTGGATAATTTTCTTATCGCATCCTTAAAAGGATTACCTAAAAGCCATGTTTATCGCATCGTTCGTAAAGGTGAAGTGCGAATCAACAAGAAACGAGTCAAACCGGATTATCGTTTACAAATCGGGGATATTGTACGTTTACCACCCTTAACAATTTCTGAGCAGACTAAAATTAGTAACGTGCCAGATACGCTCATGACCACATTCAAAAATCGTATTCTTTATGAGTCTGATGCTTTAGTTATTCTTAATAAACCAATTGGAATCCCTGTACACGGGGGTACCGAAGTCAGCTTAAGTGTGATTGATGTTGCTCGTAAGCTATGGCCGCAATGTAAAAATATTGAGCTTGTACATCGGCTCGATAAAGAGACGTCCGGTTGTTTAATTTTAGCAAAAAAGCGATCCGCTCTCCGAATGGCCCATGCTTTATTAAGAGAAGGGAAGGTTAAGAAAAAATATTTAGTGCTAGTAAAAGGATCTTGGCAAAAAAAAAAAAAAACAATCACTTTATCGTTACAAAAAAACCAATTGCAATCAGGTGAGCGAATGGTGTTCGTCGATAAGGAAGGAAAAAAAGCGATTACCACATTCACGCCGCAGCAAGTTTTAGCAAAAGTATCCTTATTAGAAGCAGATATTGAAACAGGACGTACTCATCAAATTCGAGTTCATGCGGCATCTGTCGGTCATCCGGTAGTAGGGGATGAGAAATATGGTGATCATGAATTTAACAAATTAGCGAAGAAATTAGGGTTTAAAAGAATGTTTTTGCATGCTTATGCCATAGAGTTTGCCTGGCCAGATGAAACAGAAACAGATGGTCAAAAAATAATTTCGGCTCAAGCACCTCTTGATGCAGAATTTAGTAAAGCAGTTGAGGGTTTTTCTAAATGAAAGAATTTAAATTAGTTGTGTTTGATTGGGACGGTACATTAGTAAATTCCTGTAACCATATTGCTGAATCGTTCCAAAATGCGATTGCAGAGCTCGATTTTCCTGACCTAGGAAAAGACCATATTAAACAGCATATTGGCTGTAGCATGTTCCAAGCGATTCAAAGTCTTTATCCAAGCTTAACTGAAAAACAACGAGCAGAAATTATTGAACGTTATCGGCAACATTTCTTTGCCGGTAATCATCAAGTCACCTTATTTGAAGGCGCGAAAGAAGCACTCCTTGAGTTACAAGAATTGGGCTATTTATTAGCTGTAGCGACAGGTAGCAGCAGAGAGCGGTTTAACCAGGATTTAAAAACCTTTGGTTTGGAACGTTTTTTTGTAGCAACTAAATGTGCAGACGAGTCTTTTTCTAAACCTCATCCCCAAATGCTGCTCGATATTATGGAACAAACAGGTGTTAAATCTAAGGAAACCTTAATGGTTGGTGATACAGAATTCGATATGCAAATGGCAATCAATGCTGGTGTACCAGCAATTGCAGTTGAATGTGGTGTTCATGATACTGAAAGGCTATTAATGTGCGAGCCATTGGCCTGTTTGCATAGTGTTAAGGATTTGCCAAAATGGCTTTCTAGACAATAATTTTTGTAGGCAATAAATCACTTTGACTCAACTATTAACGCTATGTACTATTCCGCCGCTATGACAACTCAATTACCCAAAGAACTCGATCCATTACAGCTAGCAAATGAACATGCTTTTTTTTCTGGAACATTAAGTTTCGAAGGCATGGAACGTTTGCTGCAATCTATTAATGAACCGACAGGTTCTGTTGAGGTTGAGTTGCAATTTGCTTTAGATATGGAAG
>CAZYCO010000049.1:0-4484 GCA_964645885.1 uncultured Gammaproteobacteria bacterium | reverse complement strand
TGGCAAAATTAAAAGCACGGTTCAAGTTGTTTGCCAACGTTGTCTTAAAACAATGAATTACTTAATTGAAAGTGAATTTAATTTATCTCCAATTGAAAAACTCAAAGACGCCGAATTTTTAAGTCAGGCTTATGACCCATTAGTTACAAATGGGCAGCCGGTAGTGTTAAAGCAAATGATTGAAGATGAGTTAGTACTTAATCTTCCATTTGTTGTGATGCATGAAAGAAATGAATGCAGCGCAACTGCTTATGTCAAACTTGATGATCAAGTAAACGCTGAACCTGAAAAAGAAAATCCTTTTCAAATTTTACAATCTTTAAAAGTAAAAGACCCAAATTAATTTATTGAGGAATCAATCATGGCAGTTCAAAAAAGTCGTAAATCCCGTTCCCGTCGTGGTATGCGTCGTGCACACCAAAGATTAGAAAGTCCAGCTCTTTCAACTGATCCAACTACTGGTGAAGTACATCTGCGTCATCATATTACGCCGGATGGTTTTTACCGTGGTAAACAAGTGATCCAAGTAGAACAAGCTACAGATACTGACGAAGAGTAAAATACATTGAGCGCAGTAACCATTGCTTTAGATGCAATGGGCGGAGACCACGGCCCGAAGGTAGTTGTCCCTGCTGCATTGCATGCTTTAAATACGCATCCGCATTTAAAGCTTATTTTAGTAGGGGATCAGCAGCTATTACGTAATCATTTACAACGCTTAAATGTTGTAGAAAATGAAAAGTTGGTTATTCATCATGCTTCTGAAGTTGTAGGAATGGATGAACAACCAGCTTTAGCATTACGCAATAAAAAAGATTCCTCGATGCGAGTGGCTATTAACTTAGTTAAAGAAAACTTTGCGCAAGCTTGCGTGAGTGCTGGTAATACTGGCGCATTAATGGCAACTGCACGCTTTGTATTAAAAACTCTTCCTGGTATTGATAGACCTGCAATTTTAGGCGTATTGCCAAATCGATATGGCCACGTCCACATGCTTGATTTAGGTGCAAATATTGATTCAAGCGCTGAGAATTTATTTCAATTTGCATTAATGTCATCGGTACTAGTTTCAGCTGTTGAAAATATCAACAATCCTCGAGTTGCTTTATTAAATGTCGGGCAAGAAGACATCAAAGGTAATGATGTTGTTAAACAAGCAGCGCAATTAATTCAAACCCAATCTTCTATCAACTACATTGGCTTTGTTGAGGGTGACGATATCTTCACTGGTGAAGTAGACATTATTGTTTGTGATGGTTTTGTAGGTAATGTCGCTTTAAAAACAACAGAAGGTTCGGCTCGTTTAATCAAACATTTATTAAAACAAGCGTTTACTCAATGTTTATGGGGTCGTGTTGTTGGTTGGTTAAGCACGCCTATATTTAAAAAATTTAGCAAAGTGATTGATCCAGCACGTTATAACGGTGCGAGCTTAGTTGGTTTGCGTGGTATTGTGATTAAAAGTCATGGTGGTGCAAGCGTACTTGCATATTCACGTGCGATTGAAGAAGCGATCTTGCAAGTGCAAAAAAATGTGCCGCAACGTATTAGCAAACAACTAAGTGAATTTTTAACAGCGCAGCAGGAACATCCAGAATCATGACTGTTTTTTCTCGCATCATTGGAACCGGCAGTTATCTACCTAGTCGTATTGTTACTAATGATGATTTATCTCAACAAATAGAAACCACTCACGAGTGGATCGTTGAACGCACAGGTATATGTCAACGACGCGTTGCTGATGAAAGTGAAACATCTTCTTCAATGGCGATTGAAGCTGCTAAACGTGCACTTCAATTTGCTGATGCAAAAAAAGAATCAATCGATTTAATTATTGTCGCAACTTGCACGCCTGATCGCATGTTTCCAAGCACAGCTTGTATGGTTCAAGATGCATTAGGTTTAAAAACAATTCCTGCATTTGATGTTTCAAGTGCATGTGCGGGTTTTGCTTATGCATTAGCTATTGCTGATCAATTTATTCGAAATAAAACGGTAAAAAATATTTTAGTAATCGGCAGTGAAGTAATGTCACGTACACTTGATTGGACCGATCGAAAAACTTGTGTGTTATTTGGTGATGGTGCAGGTGCAATGTTACTAACTGCAGATAATCAACCAGGTATTTATTCTACTCATATTCATGCTGATGGTTGTTTTCAAGATATTTTATATTTACCAAATGATTTAGCTGCCCCTTCGCTTAAAACAGATACTCCCTATTTACAAATGAAAGGTGGTGAAGTTTATAAAGTTGCAGTACGTGAATTATCATCAGTTGTAGATGAAGCATTAAAAGCAAATGGTTTGAGCTATCAAGATATTGATTGGCTTATTCCGCATCAAGCAAATGTTCGTATTATTCAATCAGTAGCAAAACACTTAAATTTACCAATGGAAAAAGTAATCGTAACAGTTGATAAACATGCAAATACATCTGCTGCATCTATACCACTTGCATTTGATGAAGGTGTTAGATCAGGAAAAATCAAACGTGGTGATCGCGTGTTACTAGAAGGTGTTGGTGGTGGCATGACCTGGGGCGCAGCTCTTGCAACATTTTAAAAGGAAACATCTATGAAAAAAAATCTTGGATTTGTTTTTCCCGGTCAAGGATCACAATCAATCGGTATGCTGAAAGCTTTAACTGATGAATTTTTTATTGTTGAAAAGACATTTAAAGAAGCATCTGATGCACTTGGTTATGATTTATGGCAATTAATACAACAAGGGCCAGAAGAAAAATTAAATAAAACAGAATTTACTCAACCTGCATTATTAGCAGCAGGTGTAAGTGTTTGGCGCGTATGGCTTCATCAAAAAGGCCCAATGCCAAAATTATTAGCTGGACATAGTCTGGGTGAATATTCTGCATTGGTTTGCGCAGAAGCATTAAATTTTGTAGATGCAATTCGCTTAGTTGAAAAACGTGGACGTTTTATGCAACAAGCTGTACCTGAAGGTGTGGGTGCAATGGCTGCTATTGTTGGTTTAGATGCAACAGAAGTAGAAAATATTTGTGAACAAGCAAAACAAGATCAAGTACTTGAACCAGCAAACTTTAATGCGATAGGACAAATTGTAATTGCAGGACACAAACAAGCAGTAGAACGCGGAGTTGTACTTGCAAAGGAAAAAGGCGCAAAAATTGCTAAACTATTACCAGTGAGTGTGCCTTCTCATTGTTTATTGATGGAACCTGCTGCAAAACAATTAGAAAGAGAATTAGAAAGTATTTCAATTTCAACACCAAACATTCCAGTTATTCAAAATGCAGATTTAAAAGAACACAAACATGCTGATGACATTCGAACTGCATTAGTCAAACAACTTTATTCACCTGTACGTTGGATTGAAACCATGCAGCGATACAGTGATGAAGGCATTCAAAGTGTAATTGAATCTGGTCCTGGTAAAGTGTTGATTGGATTAGGCAAGCGTACTACTCCTGAAATATCTTTTTTACCAGTGTTTGATCCAGATACATTAAATCAAGCGTTGCATGAAATGGGAGATAAATAATGTCGCTACAAGGAAAAATTGCAGTTGTAACTGGTGCATCACGCGGAATAGGGCGTGCAATTGCACAAACATTAGCAGAGCAAGGCGCGTTTGTTGTTGGTACCGCAACAACTGAAAATGGAGCTAAAGCAATCGCAACATTTTTTGAAGAAAAAGGATTAAAAGGAACAGGAGCTGCTTTAAATTTTAGTCAGCCAGAATCAATTGCTGAATTTGCAAGTCAAATTGAAAAACAATACGGCGTAACAGAAATTTTAGTGAATAACGCAGGTATTACACGTGATAATTTAATGTTGCGTATGAAAGATGAAGAATGGAATGACATTATCGAAGTGAACCTCAACTCTGTTTATCGTTTAAGCAAAGCATTTTTAAGAAGTATGCTTAAAAATCGTTGGGGGCGAATTATCAATATCACTTCTGTTGTTGGCGTAATGGGAAATCCAGGACAAGCAAATTATGCAGCAGCGAAAGCAGGCATTATTGGTTTCAGTAAATCATTGGCGTTAGAAGTTGCTTCGCGCGGTATTACTGTAAATTGTGTTGCGCCTGGTTTTATTGAAACAGATATGACAAATCAATTAACAGATGAGCAAAAGAAATTTTTGCTTGAGAGAATTCCTGCGGGTCGTATGGGTGAACCAAATGATATCGCTGCAGCAGTGCGATTTTTATCGTCTCCTGAAGCAAGTTATATCACTGGTCAAACCTTACACGTGAATGGTGGCATGCTGCTGGTATAGGTTGATTTGAGTTATCTTTTGAATATACTGAGCCGCGTTATTTTAATGCTTTTTTCTATGGAGAGTTTTGTATGACTAATAGTAATAATGTTGCAGATCGTGTTGTTAAAATCGTTAAAGAACAATTAAACGTTACCGATGAGCAACTTAAAAAAGATAAAGATCTTAATATTTCTTTTGCTGATGATTTAGGTGCTGATTCTCTTGATACAGTTGAAT
>CAZYCO010000048.1:12458-14246 GCA_964645885.1 uncultured Gammaproteobacteria bacterium | reverse complement strand
TGAAATTAAAAATTTACAACAAGAGCGTCAGCAAGAACTTGATAATCAAAAACAAAAATTTGAAGCTGAAATTGAGGGTAAAAATAAAGAAATTTCTAAACTTCAAACTCAAATTAAATTATTAGAAAATCAAAATTTAGAACAAGTTAACTTTTTTCGACAACAAATTCAAACATTAGAAAGTGAAAAACAAGATTTAGAACAAAGAATAGATTCAATAGAGAAGGAAAGAGATCAGTTAAAAGAAGATACTGCCGAACAAATTAAGCAATTAATAACTGAACTAGCTGATGCTCAAAACCAACGTGATTCATTTAAAGAAAAAGCGGACTTGTATTCTGAAAAAGTAGCCGCACTTGAAACACAACTAGAAGAAAGCACAGAGCAAAAAAATAAGCTTGAAGCATCAAATGCTAAATTATCTAAAGAAATAGAAGAAAACAAAAAAGAAATTGATCAATTAAAAGAACAAATTGAAAAATTAATAAAAGAAGGAATAGCAGATACTGATGAGCAAATAAAATCTTTAAGCGATAAAATTGAATCATTAACTAGTGAAAATACACAACTTCAAAAAACAATTGAAGGTAATTTATCAAAAATTAAACAGCTCCTAGAAGGATATGAACAATTAGAAAATGAGTTAGCATTTATTAAGGGACAAATAGAGAGTTTAAAAGGAACAGAAGAATATCTAACTGAAGAATTCATCCCAAATCTCAATAAACAAATTCGAACTTTAGAAGGTCAGAACCGAGATCAAGAAGATGTTCTTATAGCAAAATCTAAACTTGATAGTTTTGCGAATTTATCTGATGCAGTTAATTCAGCTTTAGATAAATTAAAAAAAGATATAGATACGAATACTCAAGAGATGTCTGAAGTTAATTTAATTAATAAATTAATGGAAAATGCTAAAAAAGATAAAGTAGTTAATTTTGATGATTTAAGTCAAAACTATAAGAATGGAATTGAGCAGGCGCTAAATAAATTTAAAAACGAAAAACGCGAAGCTTTTAAAGCT
The DNA here is from genome assembly GCA_964645885.1 of uncultured Gammaproteobacteria bacterium. Classification (GTDB taxonomy): domain Bacteria; phylum Pseudomonadota; class Gammaproteobacteria; order CAZYCO01; family CAZYCO01; genus CAZYCO01. Next base: position 13,222 of record CAZYCO010000048.1, on the reverse strand, counting down.
TTAGCAGATAGAGTTGATCTTTATGCTGCAAATGATTCATCTGATATTGAAACACAAAAACAATGTGAAGCATTGAAGCAACAAATAGCAAAAGCTTCTGATTCTTTAAATCAATTAGATGTAACCATCAAAAATAATTTTGATAATGCTTTTGATCAATACAAACATGCATTAACACAATTACAACGCGCAGATGCTATTCGTAATTATGTAAAATCAGATAATTTCACTACACCATTAACTATTCCAGGTGTATCAGCATCACAACCTAAAAAGTTTTTACAAGGTATGTTGACTAGATTTTCGAGTAGAAAAAACGATACACCAGTACAAAAATCAATTGATGAAATACAAAAGTATATACGCGCCTTAACAAAAGATATTCAAACTTATCCTTCTTTAGCTAAACCTTTATCTGATGTTATTGAAACCTGCAACGATGCTGTACAAGCTTTAAGTCTTTTAACGCAATCATCTTCTAAAGATTCGGTTACTGATGATGATTACGAATTAGTAGTGGATGTAGATGTTGAAGCACATAATTACCTTGAAGATCAATTTAAAGATGAACTAGAAGAAGATAATACAGTTAGTGCCAATCCAATAGCAGGTATTGGTGAGCAACCTGAAGAAACTAATGGTTCAATTCTTAGAGCACAAAATGTATCAAGTTTGGGAGCACAACTTAATCAAGCTTTAGATGAGATTTTAACTGATCTGGATAAGATCTTGAGAAATTTAAATAGTTTACAATTCAAATCTGA
>CAZYCO010000048.1:0-12417 GCA_964645885.1 uncultured Gammaproteobacteria bacterium | reverse complement strand
AAAAATATAGCTGATGTTAAACAAATTCCTGATTATGAAAATGAATCTAAACAATATAAAAAAGAACTGGATGATACTTTTAACCTTGTAAAAAATATGCGTGCAGCAGTAAATGGGTATTTAAGCAAACCTTTATCTGCAGATGATGTAACAAAACTCCAGCCAAAAATAAACCAATATGAACAGGCACTTCAAAAAGTCACTCAATATGAAAATGCAATTAATAACATTTTGGATAGAGTAGACAATCAATTAGAAGAATATAAAAAACAAAGGCAGATGGTGGTTGATCAGTTAAAAGCTTTACAAAATAAAACAAAACCAATTTCAGATAATATTGATAATGTAATTGCACAAGCAAAGACTACTGGTGATGTAAAATTTTTATCAGATTTATTAAAAAATCAAATACAGCCATTGAACCAAGAATTGGTTGACCTTAATAAGGCAATTTTTCAATTGCGTGGGCTTGGTGCAGATTTAAAACCTTCTTTTGATACGTTAAAAAATGAAATCGTGGATCTCATTCAGAAGGTTACTAAAGCAATAGCTGGGATTACATTTGCTAACAATCAGCAATTACTAGATTTATATCTCAAAATAATAGATTTAAGAAACGACCTTAATAATAATGGTTTTTCATCACCTTCAAGGGCAGTAAATGAAGTTGTAGGTGAATTAGATCAAATAAGAACTAATTTTGATAATGCTAAAACAGCAGAAGAAAGACGAGTACAGCAAGGTATTCGCGCAGCTGAACAAGAGCTAGCTAAATTTAATCCATTAATTTCAAAAAGCGAACAACTAAATATTCAAGGAAAAAATTTATTAGGAACTGTAAAAAATTTAGCAACTGATCCAACTAAAGTAACTCAACAGCAACTAGATAATTTAAAACAAATTCATCAAGATTTAGTTGATAAAGCTGTCGAAGATGCAGATCTTCAACCTTGGATGAGAGATACTGATACAGCAATTAATACACTTAGACAATCAAATCAAGACCAATTACAAGAATTAATTACTCAACATAATGCTCAAATTGATGCTGCTGAAAATAAGATTAAGCAATTGCAAGAGCAAATTAAAAAACATCAAAACGATGAACATAATCTAGGGGGACAATTCTTAACTTTACGAGAAAAACTCCAATCTGATCCATCATATGTAGCTCAATTAAACAAATGTGCGCAAGATTTAACTGCAATACAAAATGATTTAAATAAGGCTTATGCTGCTCTAGATAACGAGAAAAACTATTTGGTTAAATTAAAATCTGATTTTCAAAAAGAAAAAAATACGCTCCAGACTGAATTACAAGATGAAATTTTTCAGGCAGAGCAAGATTTTTTAGATGAAGCTCAAGCATTACAGAAACTACGAGAAAATAATGATCGATTAAATCGTGAAATTGAAGATGAAATTGACGCATTAGAACTAGCTATTGCAGCAAATAAAAAGAACGACGCGCAACTCGCAGACGAATTATTTAAAGAAGTATTTAAAATTCATGACACCACACGCGAAGTTAAAAACAATTTAGGATTAACTGATATTCAACAGTTATACCAAAACGGTGGTTTACATTCCCGATTCACTCAAAATCTTGGTGTATTAGGGATTAAAAATTTAAAACCACAAGCAGGTAAAGAAAAAATTGAAGCGGCACTTAGTTTTAATACTGATCGAGCTGCATTAAGTTCGAGATTTACGCCTGACGAAATAAATGCAATTAAAAATAATAATGGTTTAGAACTTGTTTCTGGGGTGGGTTATCGCTATACGCTTAAAGCGCAAGGTAATACTGTAACCGCAGAAACAACTGATCGCCAAATGCCAAAACTTGCGAATGAAAACGATGCTCAATATAGAGAACGTCAAATTGAACATATGATTTCAATCACTATGCAATATTTACCAATGAGTTTGACCTTTAGATTCTGGGGTGAACCACATATGAAATTAGCAGGTGCAATGTTCATGCAAAGATTAAAAGAAGCAGCTGCACCAGATTTAGATAGATTAACAGTTACATTAGATGATATGGATAACGACAAGACAATGACATTGCAAGACGCAATTGATAGATATCCAGCAGAAAAAGCACAAGTTGATGCAATTTTAAATCAATTAACCGATCGTGATTTTGAAGACATTATAAATAATAGCGATTGGGGAAAAACTCTTGTTCAACGTTGCCAAGCAAACCTTGCAAAAGGATCAGCTTTTTCAGGTGCGCATTCCCCAGCAATAACAACGCCATCATCATCAACATCTTCAACACCATCATCGTCAAGACCACCGACACCATCACTTGGTTCAGATTCTGAATGATTAAAAATAAACAACGAGATTTTTTGTAAAAGAAAAATCTCGTTGCAACATATTACCTTCAGTAATTGCTTCTTGATCACAGATGCTCTTTAATTGGATTTTCAATCTTGATTGACAAGGAAGAAAATCCAATGGCGAATCAGCTTCGTCGTTTACTCAAACAAGAACGTGATGTTTATATTGTTGACGGTAATCGAACTCCTTATCTTAAAGCGCGTAATGTTCCAGGTCCTTTTTCTGCATCTGATTTAGCTGTAATGGCAGGTCAACCATTGTTGTTACGTCAACCATTTCATCCTGAACAATTAGATGAAGTAATTGTTGGTTGCGTGATGCCAAGTCCCGATGAAGTAAACATTGGTCGTGTTGTTTCATTGCGCTTAGGTTGCGGAAAAAAAGTGCCAGCATGGACAGTACAACGTAATTGCGCATCAGGCTTACAAGCAATTGATTGTGCTTATCACAATATTTCAATGGGAAAATCAGATTTAGTATTAGCAGGCGGTACAGATGCAATGAGTCGCGCGCCATTGTTATATAGTCCACAATTTTTAACTTGGTTAGGTAATTTTAGAGACAGTAAAAATTACAAAGCGAAGTTAAAACAGTTTATTAAATTACGTCCTAGCTTTTTAAAACCTGTTATTGCATTGATTCGTGGTTTAACTGATCCAGTTGTTGGTATTTCAATGGGACAAACAGCTGAAGAATTAGCATATCAATTTAATATTTCGCGTGAAGCAATGGATAGTTTTGCTGTGCAAAGTAATAAACGCGCTGCATTTGCACAAGAACATCATCTCTTAAAAGAAATCACACCGATCATTGATGCCAATGGTAATGTATTTGATAAAGATAGTGGCGTGCGTCCAGATTCTTCTATTGAAAAATTAGCAACACTTAAACCTTATTTCGATAAATTATTTGGCAAAGTAACAGCAGGAAATAGTTCTCAAATTACTGATGGTGCTGCATTCGTCATTCTTGCAAGTAAAGATGCAGTTGAACGTTTTAATTTGCCAGTGCTTGCTAAAATTATTGATAGTGAATGGGCAGGGCTCTCACCTGAAGTAATGGGATTGGGACCAGTGCATGCAACTACACCAATATTAGAACGAAATAAATTAGCGCTTAACGATATTGATTATTGGGAAATTAATGAAGCATTTGCAGCGCAAGTGATTGCATGTCTAGAAGCTTGGAATAGTGATGACTATTGCAAACAACATCTAGGTTTAAAACATGCAATGGGATTGATTGATCAAAATCGTTTAAATGTAGATGGTGGGTCAATCAGCATTGGTCATCCAGTTGGTGCGAGTGGTGCCAGATTAGTATTGCATTTAGCGCATGTTTTACAGCGTGAAAAAGCAAAACGCGGTATCGCATCATTATGTATTGGTGGTGGACAAGGTGGCGCAATGTTAATTGAACGTGTAGATGGAGTGGCATGATGGAACAAGAAAATCAATTTCGTCACTGGCAATTAGATCATCACATTGATGATATTGTCTGGCTTGCGATCGATACGCCAAATTCATCAGTTAACACTTTATCAATTGATGCATTAAAAGAATTACAAATTATTTTGCAACAATTGAAACAAAATGAACCTAAAGGTTTAGTTTTCTATTCTAAGAAAGAATCTGGTTTTTTAGCAGGTGCTGATGTTCATTCTTTTCAATCATTTTCTAATAAACAACAAATATTAGATTTTGTACGCGAAGGACAAAATATTTTCGAACAGCTTGAAGCATTACCATTTCCAACTGTTTGTTATATGAACGGATTGAATTTAGGTGGTGGTTTAGAATTAGCACTTGCATGTCAAATTCGGATTGCAGAAGAAAGTCCAAAAACGAAAATTGGTTTACCTGAAGTAAAATTAGGTATTTTTCCAGCATGGGGTGGATTACGCCGTATGCCAAAATTAATTGGTGCGCTAAGCGCGTTACCATTGATGCTACAAGGAAAAATCATTGATGCTAGAGCTGCAAAAGCAATTGGTTTAGTTGATTTCGTCGTACCACATCGTCAATGGATATCTGCTTGTACTGCTTGCATCAATAAAGAAGTGATTGTTAAACAATCGACTTGGGTAACAGGTTTATCGAATCAAAAATTAATTAAACCAATTATTGCAAAAGTAATTTCTAAACAATTACAGAAAAAAGTTCTTCGTGAACATTATCCTGCACCTTATGCCATGTTGAAGTTATGGCAAAAAGAACCAGCAAATTTTGAAGCTGCAAAAGAAGCAGAAGTAGATGTTGTTCGCGAATTAGTATTTGAACATCCAACAGCAAAAAATTTATTACGTGTTTTTTCATTACAAGAATTATTAAAACATACAGCTTGTGATGAACAATTTACTGTTAAGCATGTTCATGTTGTTGGTGCAGGAATCATGGGTGGTGATATCGCTGCTTGGTGTGCACTACGTGGTATGACAGTAACATTGCATGATCGAACAGCTGATTTATTAAAAAATGCGGTTAAACGTGCACATGAATTGTTTCAACGAAAACTGAAGCAACCACGTTTAGTTCAAGCTGCTAGCGATCGTTTAATTTTAGATATTGAAGGTGTTGGCGCTAAAAAAGCAGATGTCATTATTGAAGCGATTTACGAAGATTTAGTTGCTAAACAAACAATATGGAATGAAATAGAAAAACAAGCTAAACCAGATGCTTTACTTGCAACCAATACATCTAGTATTCCATTAGAACAAATTGCTTTAGGCATGACTGATACATCACGTTTAATTGGTATTCACTTTTTTAATCCAGTTGCGCTCATGCAATTAGTAGAAGTAGTACATAGCGACAAAAATAAACAACAAACGATCGAAAAAGCAGTTTCATTTGTACGGCAAATTGATAAATTGCCACTTAATGTAAAAAGTAGTCCAGGGTTTTTAGTCAATCGTTTGCTCATGCCTTATCTCATGGAAGCAGTGCGTTTAGTTGAAGAAGGTGTTCCTCCTTATTTAATTGATAAAGCTGCCGAAAATTTTGGTATGCCAATGGGCCCAATTGAGTTAGCAGATACAGTTGGCTTAGATATTTGTTTAGCTGTCGCAGAAAATTTAACAAAGGTTTATGGCGGAACAGTTCCTGCTAAATTACAAGAATTAGTAAAAGAAGGGCGTTTAGGCCGTAAAACACAAAAAGGTTTTTACGATTATTACAAAGGTAAACCTAACAAGTCGCACGAATCTGTTCCAACTTCAGGAGAACACGATATTTGTGATCGTTTGATGATGGCAATGTTGGCTGAAGCTTTTACTTGTCTTCAACAAGGCGTTGTCGAATCAGCAGATCATCTTGATGCTGGAATTATTTTTGGTGCGGGATTTGCGCCATTTAGAGGAGGCTTAATCCATTACGCTCAGGCAATAGGGCGTGCAGGCTTACAAGAGTTAGCAAAACGACTCGAACAACAATATGGAGAGCGTTTTTTCGTCAATAGTGATTGGACGGGACTTGTAAGCAATGTGTAAAATACGGTGGATTTTGTTTTTATGAACACTTACTTTTATAGGTTTTAAGGGCTATGCAACATACTATCGGTAAACGCCTTGCTTTATGGGTTTTATTCCCAACATTTCTTCTGGCTTCTTATTCTCATTCTTCTTACGCATTGCAATTCCAACTTCCCCCAGCACCTAACGCTGTGATTGGTGCAGTAAAACAAGTTTCTGCACAAGAAGGCGATACTTTAGGTGTAGTTGGTCAACGTGAAGATATTGGTTATGTTGAAATGGCAGAAGCCAATCCAGGCATGGATCCTGATCGAGTATTAGGTTCCGGTGCTACTGTAAATGTGCCATCAAGTTATGTTTTACCTGATGCACCACGTCGCGGAATCGTAATTAATCTTGCTGAATTACGTCTTTATTATTTTCCACCTAAATCAAATACAGTTATTACTTTCCCAGTTGGAATTGGTCGTGAAGGTTGGGAAACACCTGAAGGTGCAACTCGTATCGGATCAAAAGAAAAAGATCCAGTATGGTATCCAACTGCTGCAGTTCGTGCTGATGCTGCATCTCAAGGTTATTACTTACCTAAATCAGTACCAGCAGGTCCAGATAATCCTTTAGGTCGTTACTCTTTACGTATCGCATCTACAACTTATTTAATTCATAGCACCAACAAACCAGAAGGTGTGGGTCGTCGTAGTAGTGCAGGTTGTATGCGTATGTATCCTGATGATGCTGAATACTTATATAAACATGTTGCAGTTGGCACACCAGTTTATATCGTCAATCAACCTTATAAAGCTGGATGGCAAGGTAACCAACTTTATCTTGAAGCGCACATGCCATTACAAGAGCAACAAGTTAATGATGGTTCTGATAATGCGCCATTGGTTCAAGAAGTTTTACGTGTTGCAAGACAACGTAATTACAAAATCGATTGGCAAACTGTTCGTAAGGTAGCGGAAGAACAATCCGGTTTACCAACTGTGATTGGTCGTGAATTAATTGGAAATGAAACACTATCTGAAAGTGAAAGCTCTGATAGTAATATCCAACAATTTAATTTGATGAACCAAATTAATAGTGCAATGAATGTAGTTGCGCCAGTTAAACGTGCTGCAGAAACATTACATGCAGAAACAAAACATTTAATTAACAACTACTTCAATGATTACGCTGAAGAAAACGTTAAACCAAAACGAATGATTCAACAAAAAAAACAAGCAGCGGAATTAGCACAAAAAGAAGCTACACCAGCACCGTTACCAAAAAGTGTGGCTGAACAATCAAAAGCAACTTCAAAAGCGATTATTCAATCACAACGTGAATCACAAAAGCGTTTAGCAAGTCGCGCACCTGAATCAACTAAAGAAGAAAGTATTGCTGCTGATGTAAATTCATTAGGCACGCTTTCAGCTAAAATTCAGCAAGGTGGCGATATCGTCATTATGCAGAATTAATTCCATTTTTATTTTTTCGTTTGCCTCTCCCGCAAAGGGGGAGGCCGACAACGCAAAGCGTTGGCGGGTGAGGGGAAATAAAAAAATTCTAAAAATAATTCGTTAAGTTTTATGTCTTACAATTTATAAATAGAGATATTAATAATTGGGGACGTAACTATGTTAAAGGAAATACAAACAGTACTATTAGATTTGTCTAGAGGATTAGGACATGCGTTTGCAAACTCTATTAATCTTCTTCGTTCTTTCTTTTTCAAATCAAATACTCAAAGTAATACCGAACAAACAAATGAATCAGCAAAACAAGCTATTTCTGGTTCAAGCGGAGTTGAAAAAACTAATCCGATGAATAAATTGTTTTATGAAGATATTTCAGCAGAACAAGTTTTAAAAACAGTAAATAGTCGTTCACAGCAAATGCAAATGTCAGGCCCACTTACTCAAACTCAAAAATTGATCCAGACGTCACAACAATCTAACTCACTTCATTCTATAGAAGAGCAAGACGCTGCTAAAAAAATTATTTCAAAGCCACTAGGTTTTAATAATTAATATTTTCTTAATCTTTTTCTTTTAAATTCGCGACAATATTGTTTGTCTGTCATCCCGGAAAGCACGAAGTGCTTATCCTGGATCCAGTTGCAGTATTAATATTTTCTGGATTCAGGCTCACGCATTGCTGCACAATGCTTGGCCGGGATGACAATAAGGTGATTAAAATGAAAAAAATATTATTAACGTTAAGTTTGTTATTTATCGTTTCATTGTTAAATGCATGCGCTAAGAATGTTTCACCTAATACTTATGATTCATCTGAAGTAGGTGTTGCAAGCAAAGTTGTTCCTGGCACTATTGTTGCAATCCGCCAAGTAAGCATTGATGCCAATAGCGGAGCAGGTGGACTTGCTGGTGTTGCTGCTGGTGGTACAGCAGGGAGCCTGGTAGGTGGCAGTACAGCAGGAACAGTGTTAGGCGTGATTGGTGGAGCGGTTGTTGGTGGCGTAGTAGGTAATGCAGCTGATAAAGCAATTAATCATCACAATGGTTATGAATACATCATCAAATTAAATAACAAATCTGTTATATCTATTACCCAAGTTGAAGATTTGAAATTATCAGTTAATCAACGTGTGTTAATAATTTATGGTGCAATGACACGAATTGTTCCAGATACCACAACTCAAAATTTAAAGGGTTAATTTAAATGCTAAGGATACTAGGCTTATTTATCATTTCAGGATTATTGGCGGCGTGCACAACAGAGCAAAATTATCGTGGCGTACCCGAACCAGCGTGGAAGCAACTTTCCGCTGAACAGCGACAATTGATCGTCGATCAATCCTTTCAACAAGACATATCAAAAGTTTCTTAATCAATTAGGTAGTAAATCTGTATGAAAAATTTCATATCTTTGTTTTTATCTTTTTTTGTTTTAGCTGCTTTGACTGCATGTGGTACACCACCTGCTGAACAAGTGATGTCTCCTTTAACTTATGACAAACCAGTAACCGTACACCTCGATAAAAAAGCAAAACTTTATTGGCAAACCGGCTCGCAACAAAGCAGTGTAGAACCAAGATATAGTTCTGGTACCAATGTTGGTGGTAGTTTGCCAATTGCGCTTGCATCGCAAGCTATGCAAGCAGCGATCGAAACTGAAGTTCGTAAAAATAATCCAGGTCGTTTCACTTATGTTTATGGCAAAGCACAGCAAGCTGTATTCATGACTTCATTAAAAGATATTTTGCAAAAAAAACGAGTATTTACAGATGTTGATTTAGTAACAGATAAAACAGAAGTAAATGCGCAAGATGTTTTAATCACTATCAATTTTAAATCAACACGCGTGTTAGATGCTGATTTAGATAATCATAAAATTGTGCTTAATGTTGATATGATTATTCAATCGAATAAAAAACCAATATTTACTCGTACCTATGTCGTACAAAGCGGTGATGAAGTAAGTGGCTTTAAAGCACAACAAGAAGATGTCTCAAAACGTTTGCTTGATAAAGTGATGAAAGGCATTAAGCAATGGGCTAGTACGCTTCATCCTTAAATTCTATTTTTTTATTAAATTTATTTTTGAGAGAGAAAAAAATGTTTAAACCTATCCAAGTTATATTAGGAGCAACAATTTTCGCTACTTTAGTGGGTTGCGCTACCAAACAACAAAATGTTGAATTGTCAGAAAACTTTTGGCAAAACAAAAATCAAAAAGTAACTGTTGCTACAACCAAAGCACCACAACCACAAATTTATCAAACTGGAGACGCAGGTGGTTTATTAGGATTAGCAATTACTGCTGCTATGAATAACAAATTAGAAAATCATATCGAAAAATTAGATTTAGCTTGGTACCAAGATCAGTTACCAAGAAAATTTGCTGAACGTTTAAAACAACGTCATGTTAATACTCAATTGTCTTCAACCCAGTTAAATTCCCAAGATAAAAATATGGCAATTCAAGTAGGCGCAGACAAATTATTAGTATTAAAACTAGATGCGGTTGGAGTGAAACGTCGCTATAACGGTGTAGTTCCAGCAGAAGATCCTAAAGCTTATTGCGTTATAACAGGTGAATTGCGAGATACAGCGAATCAAGTCTTGTGGCATTACCAAGCAAGTGCATCAGAACAAGTTGAAGGTGCTTGGGATCAACCGCCAAATTATCCAAATTTAACTAAAGCGATTGAGGTTGCTATTCATTCTGCTGAACAGGAATTAATGGATAGTTTTTTTGCGGGTTAATGACTGACAACTTAACAATATAATAACGTAGGGTGGGCAAAGCTTTAGCGTGCCCACCTTTTTTATTTATCAGAAGGCATACGGACTAATGTCCGCTTTGACCGCCATACAAAGATTGATAATATTCGGTTTTCTTCTTGGCAGGAGCACATATGGAACATTCTGCAGAATCTTTTATTAATTTTGCTGCTTTAAAAAATACATCGGTTAAACAAAAACCTTTTCCATATTTAGTGATTCCAAATTTTATTAATCCTGCTTATTTGTCGACATTAACTAAGGCATTTCCTGATATCTCTCATCGCGGCAGCATTCCAGCTTCATCAGTGCATGCAGAACCTTTATTCAAACAATTTTTAGTTGAGTTAGAAGGCTCTGAATTAAAAAATTTAATTGCAGAAAAATTTGATCTGCCATTGCAAGATAAACCCACAATGTTGACCCTACGTGGTTACACTACAGAAAAAGATGGTCGTATTCATACCGATAGTAAAAGTAAATTAATAACAGTTTTAATTTATATGAATGACACTTGGAATGAAGAAGGCGGTAAATTACGTTTATTAAACAATCAACATTCTTTAGATGATTATGTTGAAGAAGTAACACCCACAGCTGGTACTTGTATTATTTTTAAAGTAACGCCGAATTGCTGGCATGGCCATAAACCATTTGAAGGTAAGCGTTTATCATTGCAGTTAAATTATTTAGCGAGTGATGCAGCATTAAATAAACATTTAAATCATCATCGTTTCACAGCATTACTTAAAAAATGGTTTCCTAAGTTCTTCAAACATCAAGAAGAAGAAAATTATTAATGCGGGTTTTATTCGTCAAATTAACATCGATGGGCGATTTAATTCATGCATTGCCGGCGTTAACTGATGCAAAACGTGCTATACCAAATATTACATTTGATTGGGTAATAGAAAAAAATTTCTCAGAAGTTGCATCTTGGCATCCAGCTGTAAACACAATTATTCCTGCATCACATCGCAAGTGGAAAAAAAATTTTTGGCAATCGATTAAAAACGGCGAAATTAAAAAATTTATAACATCATTACGTCGTCAAAAATATGATTTAGTGATCGATGGTCAAACATCAAGTAAAAGTGCAGTTGTAATGTTATTAACTCGCGGTTTGCGTTGCGGTTTAGATAAACATTCTGCAAGTGAATGGATTGCACATTTTGCATATCAAAAAAAATATCCTGCAGGAAAAGAATTACACGCCATTAAGCGTTTACGTTTATTATTTTCACAAGCCTTGAATTACCAATATGATGTTCATTCTCAACCAGATTATGGAATAGAAAATTATCCTTTCCCCGAATTAAAATTTTCATTGCCTGAGCGCTATGTTGTATTTGTACATAATGCCAGTTGGACATCTAAGTTATGGATTGAAAGCTATTGGCATCAATTAATTGATTTAGCAGCAAACGATAATTTGCATGTTGTCTTACCATGGGGCAATGAGACTGAAAAGAAGAGGGCGGAAGCGTTAGCAACCGAACATAAAAATGCAATTGTCTTACCATTTTTATCATTATCAGAACAAGCAACTGTCTTAAAACGATCGCAAGGTGCAGTTAGTTGTGATACTGGATTATCGCACTTAGCTGCAGCTTTGAATGTACCATCTGTAACGCTATACGGATCAACCAGTATTCAATTGATCGGTACCACAGGCTTACATCAATCGCATTTTGTTTCACCATTCGAGTGTACGCTTTGTTATAAATATGACTGTCATTTTGGCGGTACTACACATAATGAAGCATTGTGTATGTTAGAAATAAAACCAGAATCTGTTTGGGAAAAATTTAAATCTCTCTAGATATAAAGTTAAGTACCTCTTAATTTGTAGTTAAGAAATTCTTAATTTTGATCAACTAAAATCTTAGTTATTAAAAGACCTTCATCGGGTTAAAAATGCCAAATACATCTTTTTTTATTAATCCTGACGCTGATTCAAAAAATTCATCTGACCTAGCTATATTTAATGATTTTTTAAAATTTATTTGACCTGATCTGGTTGCTTTAGAAATTAAAAGATGAGCGATTTTTTAATGACAAACAAAAATTTTGACGCTCAAAAATCGGACGCGTTACAAAAAGTGGATTTGAGTCGGAAAGGAAGTGTCGATTTTCCGATCGTAGAAATGATCAAATTAATCAACGAATCAAACGATTTTTTTACAACCAGTTCTTGTTCGGGTCGCGCTGTTGTTTTCAGTTTGGATCCTCGGAATCGAAAAGAAAATTGCGTTTGGCATTTGACAAGTCACGAGCCGATTTCGGCATCAGAATTGCTAAATGCGATCGAAAAATCCTCAAATTTCGACGAATTTACGATTAAATTCGAACCTTTAATTTTACACATTC
>CAZYCO010000047.1:12424-15292 GCA_964645885.1 uncultured Gammaproteobacteria bacterium | reverse complement strand
AAAATCATAGTTGCTTTACCAACAATTAAATTATCTGGCACAAAACCCCAACCGCGACTATCAAAACTACCATCGCGATTATCGCCCATTACGAAATATTGTCCTTCAGGTACGACAATTTCATCCATGTTTTTGGCTGGCACATCCGGACGTAAATAAATCTCGTGTTTGACATTATTTAAATTTTCACTATTTCTTAATGCACCCCAATGCTCGCCGTTATTATCATAAATAGTTTCAAATGAACTAAACTGCTGTGACATTGCTTGGCCGTTACGATAAATCACTTTATTTTTATAACTAATTCGATCACCTGGTACACCAACAACTCGTTTAATAAAATACATCGACGGATTAACAGGCCACAAAAACACCATAATATCGCCTGGTTTAGGCTTGCCGACTTTTATAAGTTGCTTATGAGTAATAGGTAGTCGAATACCGTAGTCATATTTATTAACTAAAATAAAATCACCAATTTCTAATGTCGGTAATAAAGATGTGCTTGGAATACGGTAAGGTTCAACTACAAAAGAACGTAGTAGCAATACTACAAATAAAATTGGAAATAATGATGCAAGTTGATGAATAAAATGAAAGCTTCTTAATTTCTTAAAGATAAATCCAAAGATCCATAAAACAAATGTAATTGCAGTTAAGCCAACTAACATTTGCTCTATACCAAAATAATTTGCAGACTTTACAAAAAGAAATAATAGAAAAAATAATTCTGCTAATTGAATTAAGAATGGTGATTCGCGACGCAAACGCACACCGTCTTTATAAACTCTAGGATGTAATAGCGAAAATACGCTATATAAAATCCAAATTACGCCGCAAATCAAACCTAAAGCATTAAATACCATGTTACTTGTCCTTATCTACTTTCAATACAGCAAGAAAAGCATCCTGTGGAATTTCTACTTTTCCAATTTGCTTCATTCGTTTCTTTCCGGCTTTTTGTTTCTCTAATAATTTTTTCTTACGAGTAATATCGCCACCATAACATTTTGCAATTACATTTTTACGTAAAGCTTTCACACTGGAACGAGCAATGATGTGTGCACCAATCGCAGCTTGTATTGCTACTTCAAACATTTGTCTTGGAATAATTTCACGTAAACGTTCAACAATATCGCGGCCACGAAATTGGCTATTGGCACGATGCACAATGAATGCAAGTGCATCTACTTTGTCACCATTAATTAAAATATCGAGCTTCACTAAATCTGCTGCCTGGAAACGTACGAAATGATAATCAAGCGAACCATAACCTCGCGTCATAGATTTCAATCGATCGAAAAAATCTGAAATTACTTCGCTCATTGGCATTTCAAAATTCATTGAAACTTGATTACCAACATATGACATTTGTTTTTGTATACCACGACGTTCAATACATAACGTCATAACTGAGCCAACAAATTCATTTGGTAACAAAATATTGGCAGTAACAATTGGTTCACGAAATTCAGCAATTTTATTTGGTGGCGGTAATTTAGCAGGATTGTCAATTAATAATGTTTCACCATCTGTAGTTACAATTTCATAAACAACGGTAGGTGCAGTGGTAATTAAATCGAGATCATATTCGCGCTCTAGGCGTTCTTGCACAATTTCCATGTGCAACATACCTAAGAAGCCACAACGAAAACCAAAACCAAGTGCTTCAGAGCTTTCAGGTTCAAAATATAATGCAGCATCATTTAATCGTAATTTTGCTAATGCTTCACGGAAGGCATTGTAATCATCTGAGTCAACAGGAAATAAAGCAGCAAATACTTGTGGCTTAACACGTTTAAATCCAGCAAGTGGTTCAGCTGCAGGTTTAGCTGCATGAGTTAACGTATCACCTACTGGCGCACCATTAATGTCTTTAATACCTGCTATCACATAACCTACTTCACCAGCAGTTAATTCATTTTTTTCTGTACGTTTAGGCGTAAAAATTCCAACTTGATCAACTGGATAATGTTTACCGGTGGACATTACTAAAATTTTATCGCCTTTTTTTAAAGTACCTTCTTTTACACGTACTAACGACACTACGCCTAAATAATTATCAAACCACGAATCGATAATTAGTGCTTGTAATGGTTTATTTAAATCGCCTTTTGGCGCTGGGATTTTTGCAATTAAATGCTCTAATAAATCAGGAATACCTAATCCGGTTTTGGCGCTGACATTTACAGAATCGTGCGCTTCAATACCGATGATATTTTCGATTTCATCTATAACGCGTGCTGGTTCTGCTTGCGGCAAGTCGATTTTATTTAATACCGGTAAAACCGTTAAGCCTTGCTCGAAAGCGGTATAACAAACCGCGACAGTTTGTGCTTCGACACCTTGCGCCGCATCCACTACCAGTAACGCACCTTCACATGCTGATAATGAGCGAGAAACTTCATATGAAAAATCGACGTGTCCTGGTGTATCAATAAAATTAAGTTGGTAAGTTTTGCCATCTTTAGCTTTGTGGTACAAGGTCACGCTTTGTGCTTTGATGGTAATGCCCCGCTCGCGCTCTAAATCCATGCTATCTAGTACTTGCTCTGCCATTTCCCGCTCGGATAAACCGCCGCAGATTTGAATGAATCGATCAGCTAAGGTCGATTTACCATGATCGATATGGGCAATAATTGAAAAATTTCGAATATGGTCGAGATTACTCACTTTTTTTCGCTTATTAGAATGGAATTAAAAATCGATTGTAATTGTTTTTGTAGGGTGGGCAAAGCGTAGCGTGCCCACCATAAACATCAATGACAAAGGTGGGCACGCTACGCTTTGCCCACCCTACAAAAGGAAGTAAAATTACTTTTTTTACCCTAATGGATATTCCAATCATGAACCATTCAGCGCTCACCG
>CAZYCO010000047.1:754-12307 GCA_964645885.1 uncultured Gammaproteobacteria bacterium | reverse complement strand
GTTGGTTACAAGCATTAGCATCTGAAACTCATATCCCAGAAGTAAAAAATTTCTCTAATGATGCCATTCAATTCTTAGAAAAAATTATATCGTCCTTTACTGTTGGCCATGCAGACGAAATTAAGCAAATTGAAAAGACTACCCAACATGATGTCAAAGCAGTTGAATATTTCATTAAGCAACAACTTTCAAATCATAAAGAACTAAATAATATTAAAGAATTCGTACATTTTGCTTGTACATCTGAAGATATAAACAATTTAAGTTACGCCTTGATGCTGAAAGATGCGCGAGAAAAAGTAATTATTCCAACATTTAATCAAGTTATTGAAACTTTAACTCAACTAGCGCAGCAATTTTCAGATATTCCATTACTTGCACGCACGCATGGTCAAGCAGCATCACCTACTACCATGGGTAAAGAAATTGCGAATGTTGCTCAACGCTTAAAAAAACAACTTACAAATTTTGCAGCAGTAAAAATTAGCGGGAAAATTAATGGCGCTGTTGGAAATTTTAATGCGCATATCGTTGCTTATCCTGAAGTGGATTGGCTGAAATTTTCCAAACATTTTGTTGAGCAACTTGGTTTAGATTGGAATGCTTATACTACACAAATCGAGCCACATGATTTTATTGCCGAATATTGTCATGCCTTCGCACGTTGTAACTCAATTTTGATCGATTTGTGTCGTGATATGTGGGGTTATATATCTTGGGATTATTTCAAGCAAAAAATGAAAGAAGGTGAAGTTGGATCGTCAACTATGCCGCATAAAGTCAATCCAATTGATTTTGAAAATGCTGAAGGCAATCTTGCTCTTGCAAATGCAATTTTATTGCATATGGCAAATACCCTACCTATTTCTCGTTTTCAGCGTGATTTAACTGATTCAACTTTACTTCGTAATTTAGGCGTTGGAATCGGCCATGGTGTTTTAGCACTGCAAAACCTATTAAAGGGTTTAAATAAATTAGAAATCAATGTTGAAAAAATACGAGAAGATTTAGATCAACATTGGGAAGTGCTGGCTGAAGCAATTCAAACCGTGATGCGCCGTTACAATTTAGAACAACCTTATGAAAAATTAAAAGCATTTACTCGTGGTAAAAAAATTACTAAAGAATTAATGCAACAATTCGTTGAACAATTAGATGGCATCCCAAGTGATGTAAAAAAACAATTATTAAAATTAACGCCTGAAAATTATATTGGTTTAGCAAAAGAGTTAGTGAGAAAAGTAAATTAAAATTAAATCCCGCTTGTTTAAGCGGGATATTTTAATCAATTATAAGGATGTTTTTTTGCGTAATCGTCGTAAATATTTAAAGTTGCATCAAGAATTGGTTTTAAGGTTTGAGATGGGTTTTGTGCAATTTGCTTCATACGTTCAACTGTTTTAGGCGTCGCATATTGCGGGTATTTTTGCAAATAAATTAATGCAACAAATATTTTTCCTTCTTGTGATTCATTTTGCATCCAATCAAGTGGTCGAAAAATTTTAAAGATACCTGAATTATTAAGACTTACTGACAATGCACGTTGTTGCTCAGTTAATTTTTTAAGCGCATCTTTTAGTTGTTTGTCGTCTAACGTTAACGCCAGCGCTAATTTTTGAAATTCAATCACATTTTCAAATGTCTTTGAAATTGCTTCTTTACTATCAATTACTTCAGCAGAAGCTTTTTTTTGTACCTTAACAACAGGCATTGGTGCTTCTTTTGATGTTGTTTCTGCGAAAACAGACAATGAATAAGTTGTAAATAAAATGCCAGATAATACAGAAACAAATCTCTTCATTTTTAATCCTTTAAATAAATGTGAATTTTTGCATCCTTTTCTAAAGCAGCTAAATAATTTTGGTAATCCATTTCACCAAAATAATTTTTTACCGTTTGTTCTAATTGCTGACGTTTTTGTGCATCCCAATTTTTAGTGTTACCTGGAATGATCTGTTTTAATTTCACAACCGCATAATCTCCTGACTCAAGTGTAACAACAGCAAGTGAATTATTTTGCGGTGATAATTGAAAAACTTGAGCGATAATATTTTTATCTAAATCTTTAGTATCTCGATTTAAATTAGTTTTAGTAATCCAACGTAATTTATAATGCTGAAGAATCGAGTTTTCCTCATTAGTTTTTGTTGTATTCATAATATGTTCAGCCAATTCTTTGGTTTTTTGTTGCTGCAATTCTTTTGTTAACTGCGCTTGAATTTGTGGTTGAACTTTTTCGAATGGAACTGGTTTTGGGGGCTGATGTTCACGCACACGCAAAACAATTAATGTTGTTGGATTTAATTGAATCACTTGACTGTTATTTTTAGCTTTTAAAACATTTTCACTAAATGCTGCATTCACAACATCTTTATTTGAAGCAATACCAGTTTTTGCACCAGTTTGTTCGAATAATTCACTAGTTTGAATAGTAACGTTGTATTGTGATGCTATTGGTTGTAATGATGTTGGATTGGTGTAACTTAAATTAGCTAAATCTTCAGCTATATTTGCAAAATCTTTTTCAGCTTGTTCACGGCCTAATGTCTGTTTAATATAAATTTTTGCATTATCTAATGGTACTTGTTCTTTAGGTTTAATAGCTAATAATCTAAAAATTTGCCATCCGTACTTAGTACGAATAGGTTTTGAAATATCTCCCACTTTTGGAATAGCAAATAATGCTTGTTCAAAAGAAGTGTCTGCAAATGTATCAGCTTTGATCCAAGGTAAAACACCACCTTTTTTAGCAGTAATAACATCATCAGAATATTTTTTTGCAATAGCTGCAAAATTCGCACCTTTTTGCAATTGTTGATAGATGTCCTCAATTTTTGCTTTAGCAGTAGCTTCACTTTGTGAATTTGGAATTTGAATTAAAATGTGTGCAACTAATCGCTGTTCTGGTTTGGTGTATTCAGATAAATGATTATCGTAATAATCTTTTATTTGAGCATCTGAAATTTGCTGTTTTTTTAAAACATCATCTAAAGATAAAGAAACATATTCGACACTCACTTTTTCAGTTGTTTGATATTGTTTTATATGCTTTTGATAATATTCTTTTTGTTGCACTGCGTCGTTATTAACAATTTCATTAAATATTTTTCTTGGTATTTCAACATATGCAATATCGCGACTTTGATCTAAATAACGAATTGCATCATTTATTTCGTAAGGTAAAACAAATTGAGTGGAAAATATGCCCCATCTCAATTGAGATACCATCATATCTTGTCGCACTAATTGTAAAAATGTTTTTGGATCGTAATTCATCTGTGACAAAACAGTTTGATAACGTTCTGTTGAAAATTGATTGTGCTCTTGAAATGCAGGAATTTTGGTAATAATTGAACCTGCTTGATCAGGAGTGATCATAAAACCATTTTTTTCAATTGTTTGAGAAATTAACGTAGAGTTAATTAATTCACGTAAAATAGTTTGTTTTAATTCTTGAAGTTTTGCTTGCGAATCAATTACACCGAAGCGTTGTTCGTAATCAGCACGATAACGTTCAAATGCATTACTAAATTGTTGTGTGCGTATAACAGAGCCATTTACTTTGGCAATAACATCGCTGCTTCCACTACGAGCAACATAAGACTCCAAACTAAATAATCCAAATGTGACTGCAATGATAATTACGATAAAGCCTGCAACCCAGCTTTTATATTTTTCACTCATTTCTTGCAGCATTTTTGATCCCTTACTGAATTATCATCCCGGAAAGTCCTCAAGACTTATCTGGAATCCAGTTTGTTCTTAACTATTTATGGATCCCGGCTCGCGCGAACTTCGTTTGCTTGACCGGGATGACAAGCTACAAAGTTAATAATTATAGAAATCTTTTTTATAGGTTGGCGGAGTGGACGGGACTCGAACCCGCGACCCCCGGCGTGACAGGCCGGTATTCTAACCAACTGAACTACCACTCCTAATTTTATTTGGTGGGTGCTGAGGGGTTCGAACCCCCGACCCTCGCCTTGTAAGGGCGATGCTCTACCAGCTGAGCTAAGCACCCATGCAACAGATTTGGAAAAATAAAAAACCGATGTGTTTCTTATTAATCTTCTTTTACTGCATCTTTTAGTAAATTACCTGGAACAATTTTCACAACATTCTTTTTAGGAATGTTAATTTGATTTCCAGTTTGAGGATGACGTCCTAAACGAGCTTTACGTTCTTTTACTGAGATAGTACAAAAACCAGATACTGCTACAGGTTCACGCTTCTTAATTGAAACACTTACAACGTCGATCAGTTCATTGAGAAAACGAGAAACATCTGTCTTTGTTGCATTGAGCCTGGTAGCTAACTCGGTGACTAATTCAGTTTTGTTCATTTCTTCCCTCACAATTTAGGTAGATGAAAACAGCAACGTACAGAAGGTGGCTTTATAACAAGCTCAGAAAATAAATTCAAGAAAGTTTTTTTAACATTAAAGCACTATTTTTCTAGGCAAAAATGAGTTATTGCAAAGAATTATTCGCTCTAGCGTTATTTTTAGATTTCATCGCCTTTTTTAATTTCTTTAATTTATTATTCTTTTTTGTTTTTAAATGTTCTCCATGTAGTGGTTTCGGCATTTCTTCTAGCGCTAATGCTAGAACTTCATCAATCCACTTCATTGGATGAATAGTTAATCCTTCTAAAATATTACTTGGTATTTCTTTTAAATCACGCTGATTTTCTTCAGGAATAATTACATGTTTAATACCACCGCGATGTGCTGCTAACAATTTTTCTTTTAAACCACCAATTGGCAGCACTTCACCACGTAATGTAATTTCTCCAGTCATTGCAACATCTGCACGCACAGGAATTTTTGTTAATGCAGAAACCAATGCTGTGCACATACCAATACCTGCGCTTGGGCCATCTTTTGGTGTTGCCCCTTCTGGTACATGCACATGAATATCAATTTTTTCAAAATATTCAGGTTCAATACCAAGTGATTTACAACGACTACGAACTACCGTATCTGCTGCTTTGATTGATTCTTGCATAACATCGCCTAAATGGCCGGTATAGATCGCTTTACCTTTACCAGGAAGGATTGCAGATTCAATTGTTAGCAATTCCCCACCTACTTCAGTCCAAGCAAGGCCTGTTACTTGACCTACTTGATTATGTTGCTCTGCAACACCAAAGCGATAACGTTTTACACCTAAAAAGTTTTCAATATTACGTTGTGTAATACTGATTCGACTTTTGGTTTTACGTGCTAATAATTTACGAACGATTTTTCTACAAATTTTTGAAATTTCACGTTCAAGTCCACGAACGCCAGCTTCACGCGTGTAATAACGAATGATGTCTCGAATCGCACCTTCAGTAATATGCAATTCTCTAGATTTTACACCATTTTCTTTCATTTGTTTTGGAATCAAATGTCGTTGCGCAATATGCAATTTTTCGTCTTCGGTATAACCAGGTAAACGAATAACTTCCATACGATCTAATAATGCAGGTGGAATTTCTAATGAATTTGCAGTTGCAACAAACATAACATCTGATAAGTCATAATCTACTTCAAGATAATGATCATTAAAGGTGTTGTTTTGTTCTGGATCTAAAACTTCTAACAATGCAGACGCAGGATCTCCACGAAAATCCATTGCCATCTTGTCTACTTCGTCTAACAAAAATAATGGATTTTTGACTTTTGTTTTTGAAATGTTCTGAATAATTTTTCCAGGCATTGCTCCAATATATGTTCTACGATGGCCACGAATTTCAGCTTCATCGCGAATACCACCTAATGCCATACGAACATAAACACGACCTGTTGCCCGTGCAATTGATCGTCCAAGCGAGGTTTTACCTACACCTGGTGGTCCAACTAAACATAAAATTGGGCCTTTTAGTTTTTTAACGCGATGTTGTACCGCTAAATATTCAATAATGCGTTCTTTAACTTGTTCTAAGCCATAATGATCTGTTTCTAAAATTTCTTCTGCTTTTTTCAAATCAAAATGGATTTTAGTTTTTTCTTTCCAAGGAACATTTAGCAACCAATCTAAATAATTACGCAGTACAGTTGCTTCAGCAGACATAGGCGACATCATTTTTAATTTATTTAGTTCTGCTTGTGCTTTGTCTTTTGTTTCTTGAGGCATGCCTGCGGTGTTGATTTTATTCGCAAGCACTTCAAGTTCATTTGGATTATCTTCAAGTTCACCCATTTCTTGTTGGATGGCTTTCATTTTTTCATTGAGATAATACTCACGCTGACTTTTTTCCATTTGTCGTTTAACACGACCTTGAATACGTTTTTCAACTTGAAGTAAATCAATTTCTGCATCAAGAAATGTTAATAATTTTTCTAGACGTTTACCGACATCGGTTAACTCTAACATTTCTTGTTTGTCGTTAATTTTTAGCGATAAATAAGCAACGATGGTATCAGCTAAACGACTTGGATCTTCTATTGTTGCAAGAGAAGTTAAAACTTCGGCTGGAATTTTTTTATTAAGTTTGACGTATTGATCAAACTGCGCAAGCACAGAGCGAGCTAATACATCAATTTCACGTGATACTTCTGTAGTTGCGTCTTCGAGTAATTCGATATCTGCTTTAACGCAATCTTCTGTGAATTGATAATCAGTAACTTGTCCGCGTTTTGTACCTTCAACTAACACTTTTACAGTGCCATCAGGTAATTTTAATAATTGTAAAACGGTTGCAATTGTTCCAACACGATATAAATCATCTTCGGTTGGTTCATCTTTTGCTGCGTTCTTTTGCGCAACTAAAAAAATCTGTTTCTCGATCAACATTGCTTCTTCAAGTGCTTTGATCGATTTTTTCCTTCCGACGAATAATGGTATGACCATGTGTGGATAAACCACGACGTCTCGCAGCGGTAACACTGGGAGTTGCAAGGTACTCATAGTATCGTCCTCAACTATTTGCCTGTATGTCTTCTCTGCGACCTACATCTTCAAAAATAAGAAGTGGTACAGATTCCCCTTTTACACATGCCTCATCAATTACAACTTTTGTAACTCCCTTTAATGAAGGCAAGTCAAACATGACATCTAATAACACGCTCTCAAGTATGGAACGCAATCCTCGTGCTCCAGTTTTTCGCTGCATTGCTTTTTCTGCTACAGCCAATATTGCTTCGGGTCTAAATTCGATATCAACATTGTCCATAGAAAATAATTTTTTATATTGTTTTACCAATGCATTTTTTGGTTCCGTTAATACGCGAATCAAACCATCTTGATCAATTTCAGATAATGTTGCAATGACTGGTAATCGTCCAACAAATTCTGGAATTAAACCAAATTTAATTAAATCTTCTGGTTCAACAATTTTAAACGCGTTAGAAATAGATTGTTTATCATCTTTACTTCGAACTTCAGCAGAAAAACCGATGCCTGATTTTTCTGTGCGATCCAAAATGATTTTATCTAATCCTGCAAATGCACCACCACAAATAAATAAAATATTACGAGTATTGACTTGAATAAATTCTTGTTGCGGATGTTTGCGTCCACCTTGAGGTGGCACAGATGCAACAGTTCCTTCGATTAATTTCAAAAGTGCTTGTTGTACACCTTCTCCAGAAACATCTCGAGTAATAGATGGGTTTTCTGATTTTCTAGAAATTTTATCGATTTCATCGATGTAAACAATTCCATTTTGTGCACGCTCAACATCGTAATCGCATTTTTGTAAAAGCTTTTGAATGATATTTTCAACGTCTTCACCAACATAACCTGCTTCCGTTAATGTTGTTGCATCTACAATT
Source organism: uncultured Gammaproteobacteria bacterium (assembly GCA_964645885.1). GTDB lineage: Bacteria > Pseudomonadota > Gammaproteobacteria > CAZYCO01 > CAZYCO01 > CAZYCO01. Next base: position 4,548 of record CAZYCO010000047.1, on the reverse strand, counting down.
GTAAATGGAACATTTAAAACATTTGCGAGTGTTTCAGCTAGTAAAGTTTTTCCTGAACCGGTTGGTCCAATTAATAGAATATTACTTTTACTTAATTCAATATCATCGTTAACTGCATTCGATTGCAATCGTTTGTAATGATTATATACCGCAACAGATAGAATTTTTTTCGCTTGCTCTTGCCCAATTACATATTCATTTAATGTTTTTAAAATTTCTTGAGGTTTAGGAAGATGCATTTTTTCCTGTTCTGGAATGGCTGCATCTTGTAGTTCCTCATGGATAATGTCGTTACATAGCTGGACACACTCATCGCAAACGAAAACAGCAGGGCCTGCAATCAGTTTTCTCACTTCATGCTGGCTTTTACCGCAAAAAGAGCAATATAGGACGTTATCGTTGTTTGTGTGATCTAATGTATCGTCAGCCATCTCTTAGTTCCTACTTCAATTTTTTACAGCTTCTCCTTTTGATTATGGGTCCTCAATCCTTTTTTTCAATGTTGCTTCGACTTTTAAGTACTGCATCGATCAGACCATATTTGACCGCAGCTTCCGCGCTCATGAAGTTATCTCGCTCAGTATCTCTACGAATTTCCTCAGGAGTTTTCCCGGTATGTTTAGCCAAAATTTCATCCAAAGTAGCGCGTACATGTAGGGTTTCGCGAGCGTGAATTTCGATATCGGTTGCTTGCCCCTGATAACCGCCTAGAGGCTGATGAATCATAATTCGAGCATGTTTTAGTGCATAGCGTTTACCCTTCGCGCCTGCGGTTAATAACAGGGCTCCTGCGCTTGCCGCTTGACCGATACAAAGGGTGCTGACATCAGGTTTGATAAATTGCATGGTGTCATACATCGCCATGCCAGAAGTGACCACTCCACCCGGTGAATTAATATAGAAATGGATGTCTTTGTCAGGATTTTCAGACTCTAAAAACAGCAATTGAGCAACAACTAAATTAGCTATGTAATCTTCAACTTGCCCGACCAAAAAGATCACTCGTTCTTTCAAAAGGCGTGAATAAATATCGTAAGAACGTTCACCTTTAGAGGTTTGCTCAATAACGATTGGAACTAAGCCACCAACGCTTTGAATACGTTGAACATATTCATCAATATGAGCTTTGCGGATGTACATAGTATTTATCCTTACTTTTAAATTGAAAACGCATCTTGCTTATTTTAGAGCTGAATCCCGGATAAATGTTTCGCATTTTCCGGGATGACAAAATTATTCTCCTTCCTTCATTGCTTCGTCATAGCTTTGAGCTTTTTCAATAACACTTACTTTTGAAAGTAAATCTTCAAGTACTTGTTCTTCAAATACGCGAGATTTCATTTCATTCATTAAACGTTCTTGACTCAAATACCAGCGCGCAATTTCTTCTGGATTTTGATAATTCTCAGCAAATTTCATAATTTCGTTACGAACACGTTCATCATCTAATTTGATTTGATTTTGTTTGATATAAGCTGAAAACAATAATTGTAAAGCAACTTGTTTTTTGGCTTGTTTTTCAATTTCATCCATTGGTAAATCTGCATCATGGCTGTGATCATGGTGATGATGATCATGATCAACATGTTCATGGCCTTGGTATTGATGGATGAGTCGATGAATTTCTTTTTGAAGTAAACGATTAGGCAATTCGAATTTAAAGCTATCAATCAATTTTTCGAATAATTTTTCGCGCATTTGATTTTGAACAGCTTTTTCAATTTCGCCTTGTAAACGTTCTTTAACTTGAGCGCGTAATGTTTGTAATCCGCCCTCTTTCACACCTAATTTTTCAGCAAATGCATCGTTTAATTCTGGTAATTTTGGTTCTTCAACTGCATGTACTGTGCATTCAAAAACAGCTGCTTTTCCAGCTAAATCTTTAGCATGGTAGTGTTCTGGGAAAGTAACATTTAAATCTTTTTTATCGCCAGCTTTAACACCAACTAAACCTTCTTCAAAGCCAGGAATCATACGTTTAGCACCGATTTCTAATTTGAAATCTTTAGCTTCACCGCCTTGGAATTTTTCACCGTTGACACTGCCAACAAAATCTAGAGTGATTTGATCACCAGTCGCAGCTGTACGCTCAACTTTCTGCCATTCAGCATACTGTTTACGTAATTTTTCGAGCATGTCATCAATTTCTTTTTCTGAAATAGTAACAACTGGTTTTTCAACAGAAATAGTTGAAAGATCGGTGAATTGAATTTCTGGGCTTACTTCAAAAGTTGCGACATAAGTAACTGGTTTACCTTCTTGAATTTCACTGGTGAATTCGACTTCAGGCATATCAATTGGTTCAAGTTTATTTTCACTAATAGCTTTAAAAAGAAGTTGTTGTGTTAATTTCTCAACGACTTCGTGTAATACACCTTTACCGAATTGGGTTTTAATAACATTTGGAGGAACTTTTCCTGGGCGGAAACCATCTAATTTTGCTTTAGGTGTTAATTCTTTAAGACGACGCTCCACTTCGGTTTCAATTTCTTTTGCTGGAATTTCAATCGTGATACGACGTTCAAGACCCGATGTGGTTTCAACTGGGGCAGCCATGGAAGTACCTCTTATATGTTTTCTAAAAACGAAGAATAATTGGTGCGAAAGGAGAGACTCGAACTCTCACGGGTCACCCCACTGGATTCTAAGCCCAGCGCGTCTACCAGTTCCGCCACTTTCGCGTAATCTAAAGGCACGGGATTATACACAGCTGATCAGCTTTTACATCCCCTTTTAACCTAAGAAAATTTTTTGAATAAAAATATAGTCTTACTTAATAAAATTTAATTTAAAATAGAGTTTTCTTTAAAAAATTCCGTTATCGGGCATCTAGATTGCAATTTTTTAATTAAGGGAATTGATCAATTCTTGCTACCCTTCCCAGGCTACATTCTATACAAAAACTATTAGGAGCCTATTTATGAAAAGTTTAAGAACTTTATTTGGATTTCCAGCTCAAGAAGAACAAGAAATAGAAGCCGAAGCCATAGAACTTACCTTACAAGAAGGTGTACTGGTTTATCCTACCTCAACACAGATACGTCAAAAACGCGAAACAACTGAAACTGAACGCGTATTATTACCTACTCAATTAATCGCGACTGTAGCTGTTCCAGCTATTTTTTATGCTACTGGCATAGTTGATAAATGGGTTTCATCTGTCACTGGTGGCGCGCTAAATTTTATTGAAACAGGTGTAACTTCTGTCATTCTTGAATGCGGTGTCAATCCATTAAAACCCGAAACTTCAGCTTGGTTAAAGACAGCTTTGGTTTGTGGTGTCAATGCTGTTACTGGCGCAATTAATGGTGCTGCAATGAAAGCTATGGATGAAGGCCTAGAAGAAGAAGGGGAATTTGAACTAGAAGAAATTGAAGAAATGGCACCAATGGAATTAGTTGAAGCTGCGAGTAAAGGATTATTAATTGCAAGCACTGTAGCTGTAACTGCATACGGTACTGCAAAATTAATACAACAATTTGGGTTACGTAAAAATACAGGTTTTATTGATCTTTCAACAGTGCAAGAGAGTGAACTTGAAGAGCATGAAAGTGAATTCAGCGCTAATAGAAAAACGATGCAGTTAACTTCATCAGCTTTTAACTCTTAAGCTTTTCACATGATCGCCGGATAGCAATATCCGGTGATTTTAAAATTCATTCCTAAGATTTTGTTAAGCATCAGTTGGTTAATATCCGTCTAATTTTTCACAATAATGAGGATCAATACATGAGACCAGCTAGAAACCTTCCAAATCAGAAAAAATCTTTTTTAGAAAAACATGGTTCTGAAAT
>CAZYCO010000047.1:0-744 GCA_964645885.1 uncultured Gammaproteobacteria bacterium | reverse complement strand
ACTATCAATGGTGTTGTTGTGCCTGCAGGATTGATTGTGCAAACAGGAATCACTGGCGGTTTTGATGCAGGCGCAATCGTTGTGTTAGGTAATGGTGGTTGGGCAGCTGGAACAATAGCAAAAAATATGGTTGGTAGAATCACAGGCTGTGTCGAAGCTTGCATTAAATGTTGTGCAAGTGATCAAGGTAAACAAAAAATATCAAATGCAATGGATTACATTAGACCTTGGGCTACCATCGGTTTTAATGCTGCAAGAACAGGTCTATTGACGTATGGTATAGCGTTATTAGCTTGGAACATGGATATAGATAACAAAGGTTATTATCCATTTGGCGAAGAAGACAACGCTGAATTATTCGCGCAAGAAAAAGCAGCTGAAGCTGTAATACTTTATTTACTTCCTGAAGTACCAAAAATTGCGCATTTAATAAAATCTGTTTTCGTTAAAAAACCGCAAGTAAACAATACAAACTACCAACAATTACAAGATGAAACACGCAATGACAATACAGAAGAAATGCAAGATATAGAAAAACAATCGCTAAATAATAATGATGATGTTGATTCAAGACCTTCTGTCGATTTTTCTAGATCTGGAAAATAAAAGTTAAAAAGCCGCTGTAAAAAGCGGCTTCTTTATTTCAATTAAAAAATTGTAACTTAATCCTTATTTAACTTATCTAATAACAATAATTGCTAAATTTCTTTTCTTAAATTTCTAACTAAAAAAATTTAGGAGATT
>CAZYCO010000046.1:14690-15541 GCA_964645885.1 uncultured Gammaproteobacteria bacterium | reverse complement strand
AGTAATTCAAGTTTTTCAAATTATTTAATAATTTGTTAAGCATAAGTTAAGCAAAATAGGAGCCATAATAGAGAATAAAGTAGTAGGAATGTCAGACTTAATATTAAATTTATTAAGTTTGTATTTTATAAATTGACTTACTCTTTTATAACTTATAATTAATGAGTAAAAAGTAAAAGTAGGTGAAAAAACGTGCCAGTTATTAACCCTTACATAAAAATTCTCAATGCGGCGGATTTTGAAAAATTACATACTGAAGTAACAAAAAATCCTGCAAAACCAAAGTCACCTGCTGAAAAATTTGAAATTATCCAGCAACTTTTCTTTGCTGATGTTACTTGGGATAAAAAAGAACAAAAATTAGTTGATCCCGAAATTCAATCCCAGTTATTTCCATCAAAACCAACTTCAACTAGCGATCTCTCTCAAACTTTAACATTTCCAGAATATTTATTCTTTCATGCAGGCAAACTCACACAAGAACACGAAGCTTTACGAGTTTTGATGACAATTGATAGATTATTATTCAACTCTAAATTACCTAAGTTTTATGATGAATCACACTATAAAGCCTTTATTAAAGGTTTTTGCCAAAGTTATTTTGAGTTCAAAAAACAATTACTTGAAATTGTTTCTCATAATCAATATTTAAAAGAAGATCGCGTAAATAATTTTTTTAAAGATATTTCTCGATTACTTGATGATTTAATAAGCCAACCATTAGCAAACGAACCTAAGAATTGTAAGCGAATCATTGAAACTTTTAAGCAATATGAAGAAGAGCTTCAAAAATCAGGGGCTTTTGATAAAGACGCGCATTTAAAGACAGTAATGGATTCTTTTAAAGCGCA
>CAZYCO010000046.1:13679-14626 GCA_964645885.1 uncultured Gammaproteobacteria bacterium | reverse complement strand
ACTTTATTTCCTAAGGTCGATAAAAACCACGTTATAGCTGAGCTAAATAAATTTAAAACTGATAATGAATCGCAACAAAATCTACAACACAGTCTAAAACGAACCTCCCAAGAATTTGATAAAGATTATAGTAATCATTTTAATCATGCATTTACATTATTATTAAGTAATAAAGATGTAGCTACAAAAAAAGCAGAATTAGTTGAACCAACTTATGAAAATTATTTTCGTTATACAAATAAAGTTAAAAGAGATTTAACACCAGAAAATGCAAAGGCGCTCGATGAGACTACTGTAAAAAATATTGAAAAATATAAAACTTTAACTCAACTTTTTATAAATTCAACATCTATAAGTGCAGAAGACTTAGATAAAATTAAACCTGAATTAGAACAATTTAATCGCTTACATCAAGAATTTTATGCTCTTAAAAAACAAGTAGAAGATTTTAATCCTTTTTATCAGCCACTTTTCGATTTAAAAGAAAAAATTAACGCTATCGATGACCAATATACTCAGATAACGAAATCTATCGTCAGTAAAGCCGTTCATTCACCACATTTAAAGCAACTATTACAAGGATTAACTGAGGAATTTGATAACTGGAAAAATATTGGTTTCAGAACATACAATAATAAATTGAAGCAATTTTTTAGTACTCATTACAAAGGTATGCCACTTGCTGAACATTACATTAATAATAAATGGGTTTTAACTTTTAGTAGTAGATATCAAAGAGCATTAACAAAGACTACTCCTGTTTCTTTAGTTAAATTAAAAAAAGCTTTAGAGCATGATCGAAAGTCTATTGAAGTAATTGTATTACCAAAAAATTTTGATGGTTTTAGAAATCAAAATAGAAAAGAATTTCTAACTAACTATATGGCTTTTGATCCAAAAAATACAACTGCTATACAGCAATCTTTAGTTTCGCTTGAAACTAATAG
>CAZYCO010000046.1:11991-13648 GCA_964645885.1 uncultured Gammaproteobacteria bacterium | reverse complement strand
TGAAAAAAATGTTTTAGAACTTAAAAAAATTGAACAAGAAAATCAACAAAATCAAAAATCAATTGCTAAAGAACAAAAAGTTTTTAAACATTTAAAAATTAAATACAACAAATTAGAAGATACTTTTAATAATTTTAAGAGTTATTTAGAAGAACAAGTAGCACATAACTTCAGAGCAATTTTAGATAACGATAATCAATCATTAATTAATGATTTTCAAAAAACCTTAAATCAGCACGTTGAAGATGCTGAGCATGTTTTACAAAAATGCTTGGAATTAGAAAAGCAATATCCAACAATAACTGACTTAGTAACCACTAGAGTAAATGCAGAAAAACATAAAGAAGAACTTGTTAAATTTTTAGAGTCAATTAATCAACAACTCTCAAATCCAAACGTGGCTCAAAAAACAATTTTGGAAGTGCAATTAGAAGCGTTAGAACGTTGGTATTTATTAGCTAATAAAGATATTAAACAAGACCCTAATGTACTTTTAAATAATAATTTTTCTAAAGAAGTTGATCACTATTTGCAACAAGCAATTAACAATTGCAATGAATTAGAAAAAATATCAAAAAATAATCCTTTAGTAGTCAAATATGAGAAGTTAATTTTTGATATAAAATTCATTGCAGATGGAATAAAGAAGGCTGCTACTTTTAAATCTGATGCCCCAGAATCTAAACAAAAATTAACACTTATGGGTGAGGTAACATTTACTCGACCAGTTTCTTCTCAAGCACAATCACATCCGCAACCAGTATCATCATCTATGACTGGCGAGGCATCAGCATCTGCAAATAGAACAGAAACAATAGAAGGATCTATTATTTCTGCATCAGCTAGAGGAAAAGCTGGTGAAGAAGATCTATTAATTGATAATTTGGTAGACTTTTTGTCTGTAGCTGGAAATATTAATGATAAAAAAAGTTTAGAAGCATGTTTCGAAACTGAGTTTGCTCAAAATATTGCAGAATATCAAAGACTAAACCCTGCTTTAGAAACTAATGAACGAGTTATAGAAGCGAAAAAAGAAGTTGCTGAGAAATTAGCAGCAAAAATACATGATTTTGCAGTAACTAAATCTCAATTGGTTAACAACGATCGAAACAACACTTATGCCCTTGGAGCATCATCAGAACTTATAAATAATTTTAATAATGATTTTTCGAATTATGCTAATAAAAGAAAGGTTTTACCTGCTAATCAACAAAATAAGCAAGAACTAGTTGATAACTATAAGTTACAAAATCAATACAGGGAAAAGTTTCAAGAAGCTTTAAAATTTATTAATCAAGCACGAACAGAACTTAAAGAATTAGTTGATGGCTACAAAAAACAAATTACTAAACTTGAAAATTTAAGATTACAAAATACTTTAAGTGTAGAAAGTTTCACTCAAACTATTGTTGAGCTTGAAAAGCAGGCTTTAGCTAATTTTCAAAAAATAGAACAACATATAAATGAACAATTCGAAATATTAGAAAACTTAAAAATTATTCCAGAACAAGAAAGAGCAGATGATGAAATAAGAGAGCAGTCACTCAAAGCGATTGATGCTTATCTTAATCAATTAACATCAAATTTTATTAGTGACGCAAAAAATTTAACCGAAAATATTTTAAAAATTAATAAAAATGATATTCCTGATTCTTTA
>CAZYCO010000046.1:0-11955 GCA_964645885.1 uncultured Gammaproteobacteria bacterium | reverse complement strand
TTAACTATTACAACTATTGGTAAAACAGTATTTGGTAGGAGGACTGGAGGGAAAAAGGCTTATCCAACAGCAACATTTGCATTTGAGCAATTAAAATTGCATGGAGATGCACAAAAGAACGATCCGTTAACCAAGGATTATGGCGAAATTGTTACTAAAAGAGCTGAACAAATCGAAAACTTACGTGGAATTAGAATCAAACTATTTAAAATCATACAAAGTTTGATTGAAAACCGTAATGAATTAAAAGAGGCAAAAGCGACATTTGATGGATTAAAAGAGGAAGATAAAGAGAGAGAAGGAAGAGCTAAAAAAGAATTTGCTCCTTATTTAGTTAATTATAAGAACAGAAATGCATTAACTCCTGTAGTAATTTTCGATGCAGAAGACAAAATTAAACGTACAAAACAAACTTTAGATAATTTAACTAAAGCTTTAATTGTTTCTGACATACAAAATCTTTTTATTGACGAACAAGATAAAACTGATGTTGTTAGTAAAATTACTGAAATAAATAATAATATTGCAAATCAAATTACACCATCAATATTAGAAACAGAAGCAGCGCGTGATGCATATAAACAAAAAGAAGAACAATTTCATGAAAATGTAAAAAATTATTGGAAAGAGCAATATCAAATTGCAAAAGATGATTTTGAATCTGAATTCCAGTCAGTAAGTGAACTTGTTAATACAAATTTGTCAGATCTTTCTGCTCTTGCTATTTCTACACCGGAAACACCATATGAATGGGCTGCTTTAGTTGTTCAGAGTGCAGAACTTAAACAACTTCAAGAGCAAGAACAAAAGCGAATGCAACCTGCTGTTCCTACAGGCTCAAGTGAGAATCCACGTAGAACATTGTTTGAGAAATATAAGTATTTAACTGGTTTTACAGACGAATTTAAAGAAAATTTAAGTAAGCAAGATGCAAAAGACATCCTTGGTGTTGATCTTAATCAAGAGCAAATAGACCAAGCTGCTAGAGAAACAAAATTAAAAGAATTAAATGTTGCTCATAAAACTTGTGCGCAAACATGCAAAAGCATACAAGGTCAATTAGACGCCGAACTTCAAAGATACGAAAATGCCGTTATTAAAGAAGTTGAAACAGCAAAAGATGAAATGCTTAAACTCAATTTTGCTGAAGATTCTGAATTAGAAACTAAATATCAAAATGTACTTAATCAATTTTTGGGAAAACAACAAGAGTTCAAGTCAAAATATGATGCAAACCCAATTTTGCAGCAAGACGAATATGCAAAGAATTTTTTAGATGAGCTGAATAAAAAAATTAAAGAATTTGAAGCTGCTTTAAATTCACAAATAGAGATTAAAAAAGCTGCTCAAGAAAAACGAACGAAGAAATTACAAGAAACATTAAAATCTAATTTTGACAATGCCATTGTTGCTATTGATAAAAAAATTGAAGGTTTAAATGATATAAATTTAACTCTAACTGATAATATTTCGATATCAAATGTCGAAGAATGGGTTAATTTTAAATCAAGCATTTTAGTTGCTAGAGATGCATTAAAAACTTATTCAACTCTTCTTAAAGAAACAACTGATCAAATTAGCAAATTAGATAAGTTGGCTGAAGTCGCTGGAAGAAGTGGTGTAATTGTAGATGAATCACAAAAACAACAAAAGCTAGACCAAATTAAAAAATTAGAATTTAAATATCAAACACTTATAAATGAGCTTAACCAATATGAAACAAATGTGGCGCAAGCTGCAGGAAATTTCCAAGCGCAGCTAGAACAAGAATTACAAACTGTTATAACTCAAGCAAATGAAGTACCTAGAAATATAGATATAACAGCAGACGAAATAGAACAATTTAAAAAGGTTTGCGACCAGAATATACAAAAATTTAATGACAGTTTTTCAGGGTCAATGCAAAGATTAGTTGCTGCCAGTAATTTATTAAATGGCATTCAACAACAAAAAGCTGCTGGAAATCTTGAGCAATTGTCTATTGATGATTTAAGCAAAACTGTTGAAACCATGCAGCGAATTTCGCAACAGCAGCAATCTATTTTGACGCAGTGGCAATCATTAAAAGCTCAAACAAATCAACTTGAAGAGCAATTAAGAATCGAGCGTGAAGCTGCTGTTAAAGCCAAAGAAAAGAACCGTCCTCATATTCCTCCAAAACCACCTACTCTAACTTTAGGACGAACCAATAGTACGGCTTCTTTCTTTGCACAATCTAAAAGTACAAGTACAGTCCCTACTAGAAGTGCTTCTGAGCCTACAACTGTAGTAGCTGTACCACAATTATATCTCCTTGAAGGACAAACTGCTCCTCCTAATTATTATATTGATCCAAATAATAATAATAACAACGCTCTAAGATATATGACGAATGAATCAGGAGAGATTCCTATTTTAAACATAGGTGCATCTGGAAGTGAGAACAATTCATATAAATCTATTACACCTTCAAATGCTTCTTTAGAAACGATATATAAAGGGCAAAAAGCTAGTAGCGTTACCAAACTGAAGAAAACAAAAAATTTAACTAGAGAACAAAAAGACCAAAAAATAATGCGAGCAGCATATGAGCAAGTTATGGCAAGTCTATTAGTAGGAAATGTTTTTGGAATAAAAAATGGTAATCCGCTTGGGGTAGCGACATATGTTGCTGTCTTAAAAAAGATGCAGGAAGTACACAAACTTAAGCTTACTATCACTGAAGAACCTGGTTTATTGTATACCGAAGCCGATGCTGCAAAAGCGCAAAACTTTGTAAATACTTTAAAATTAGAAAGTCTACCTGAGCCATATATGAAAAAGTTGCAAGCGCGACATACAGATTTAGGCTCCTATACACCTGAAAAACCAAAGTCTCTTTTTAGTTTTGGTTTTTCAAGTAATAAATAAAATTTGAATAATAATTGATTTGTCAAAGAGCCCATTTTTCTAGGGCTTTTTCACTTATATTTGTAACTCTTGCAATTCTTAAAAAGATAAGCTAAATAGCGCGCTGAGTATTCTTTTTAGGATATTCATTCCGGAAATTTATCCAAACTTTATAAAGGGGAATATACATGTCAGTAGCTAACATTATGCGCGGTACAGGAATCGCTTTAATCGTTGCAGCAGGCCTTTCTTTAGCAGGTTGCGGATCATGCAATACACCACAACCACAACCAGCTGCTCCAGAACAACCACAACAATTCGAAAGCGCTAAAGATCGCGTAAATTGCAAAAAAGCAAAATCACACAAAAAACGCGCTCAACACACAGCTCAAGCTGAACAAGCAGCAGCTCCAGCAGCAGAACAAACAGCTCAACAATAATCAATAAATCATTCGATTAAAGTTGTGACAAAGGCGGATTAAGTTTTAGAATTTAATCCGCTTTCTGTTTTATGACGATACAAATTATGTCTTCTTTTTCTCAATTAAATTATCCATTTTTAGGTTATGGTGTAGGTTTAAGAGCACCATACTTTCAAGAAATTCTAAAAACACAGCCAAAAAATGTAGATTGGTTTGAAGTTGTTACTGGCAACTTTTTATTGGATGGCGGAATTTCTTTATCTGTCTTAGAGCAAATTAGAAAATTATATCCATGTGTTTTACATGGCACCGGTTTGTCTTTAGGAAGTGTTGATGAATTAAATATAGATTATTTAACGCGGTTAAAATCATTAGCAAAACACATAGAACCAGCTTGGATTTCTGAGCATTTATGTTGGAGTAGTTTTGAGCAAACTTATCTTCATGATTTATTACCATTACCTTATACCGAAGAAGCGATTAATCATGTTGTCGCTCGTATTCAATATGTTCAAGAATTTTTAGGTCAACGCATTTTAATTGAAAATGTTTCAAGTTATATCACTTATAAACACAACGAAATGACTGAGTGGGAATTTCTATCTGAAATAGCAAATCGCGCAGATTGTTTAATCTTGTTAGATATCAATAATATTTATGTGAGTGCTTATAACCATCATTTTAACCCACTCGATTATTTGAATGGCGTACCAGCAAACCGCGTACAGCAATTTCATTTAGCAGGACATAGTCACTGCGGTGATTACATCATCGATACTCATGATAATGAAATTATTTCAGATGTATGGCATTTGTATGAAAAAGCAATTCAAAGTTTTGGAAATATTTCATTATTGATTGAACGAGATGATAGTTTTCCTGCATTAAGTGAATTATTTGCTGATTTAGAACGTGCAAGATCAATTGCAACACAAGAGCTTAAACAACATGAAATTGCGTGAGTTACAGTTACAATTTAAAGATTATTTATTAAACGGCAATTTAGCTATTGAACAAGCGATTGTTTCAAATGAAAAAATTAATGCCAATGAGCGATTATCAATTTATAAAGATGGCTGTTTGCAACTTTTTATTGATTTATTAGCAGCAGATTTCCCGCATTTAAAAACATTATTAGCAGATGAATTTGAGATAGAAATAGAACGTTACGTTGTTGCTTATCCAGGCGATCATTATTTACCAAATTACTTGGGGAAAAATTTGTCGCAATTTTTTGCAGAAAATCAAAAACCAACCTTGTGGCAAGAAATGGCAGATTTAGAATATGCAATGATTGAAATTACTGATAAAAAAAATGATGCAATTTTAACATTGGAAAAATTATCTACTTTACCGCCAGAACAATGGTTAGCAACTAAGCTTATTCTATGTGATGCAACCGCAATTAAAACATACTCATCTAACGCACCATTTATTTGGTTAAAGAATTCAGAGACAAATAATCAACAGCATGATTGGTTAATCTGGCGCAAAGATTTCCAAATTAAATTAAAAGCTATAACAGCAGAAGAAAAATTAATTTTACAATCGATGCAACAACAAAAAAGTTTTATGGAAATTTGTGATGATTTGTGTCAAATCATGACTGAAGAACAAGCTGCACCTTTTATGATGCAGTTTTTAGCGCAAGCTTTAGAGGATAAACTCATTAAGGATTTTTAAGAGGACGTCATGAATATTTTAATTACTGGCGCAAATCGTGGTATTGGTTTGGAATTCACTAAACAATATTTATCCGATGGATTTAATGTAATTGCTTGTTGTCGTAATCCAAACAAAGCAGAACATTTACAACAACTACAAAAACGATTTCCCCAAACTTTATCTATTGAACTTCTTGATGTTCGAGATCCAAAAAATATCGAAATATTAGCTGACAAATTAAAATCAACATCGATTGATATTCTTTTAAACAATGCTGGTATTTATGGTCCATCACAAATTCGCTTTGGACAATTAGAACAAGAAGATTTTATTTCAGTGTTTACTGTCAATTGCATTGCACCAATTTTAATGGCGCAAGCATTTATTAAACAAATTGAAATGAGTGAACTAAAAACGATAGTTAATATTTCAAGTCAAATGGCAAGTATTGCGTTAAATACTTATGGCGATGCTTATTATTATCGTGCAAGCAAAACTGCATTGAATGCAGTAAGCAAAAGTTTAGCGCTTGATTTAACGAACAAAAAAATCAAAGTTTTAATTATTGATCCAGGTTGGGTAAAAACTGATATGGGAGGAGCAGGTGCAGAAATTACACCTGTTGAGAGTGTAACTAAAATCCGTCAAATCATTCTCAATAAAACTTTAGAGAATTCTGGTGAATTTATTTCCTATTTAGGACATGAAACGCCTTGGTGAGAATTCTGTATTGTCATCCCCGCGTAGGCGGGGATCCATTCCTAAAATAGCAGTGGAATAGAATTATAAATAGATTCCCGCCTGCGCGGGAATGACAAAGAAGGAGTAAAGTGACAGCAATAAAATTACTCTTCGGTTAAAAGTTCTAATTTCTCTTCAATATCAATTTCAACTTTCTCAATTTTTTGAAAACGGCTTGTAATTTTTCGTGCCGATGTGTGTACATCTTCAACATCATTATGTGCTTGTTTAATGTGTGTTGCTAATTTATCCATGCGCTGTTCAAAGCGAGAAAAATCTTTTGCTAGTCCAACTAAATGCTCACGAATGACATGTACTTGCTTACGAGTAATTTCATCTTTAATGACTGCATGCGCTGTAGTTAGTACTGCCATCATGGTTGTAGGGGATACTAACCACACACGTTTACGATGTGATTCATCGATTACTTCAGGGAAGTGACTATAAATTTCTGCAAAGATTGCTTCAGCAGGAATAAACATCATTGCACTGTCAGCAGTTTCATCAGCAACAATATATTTATCTGCAATATCTTGAATATGTTTCAATAAGTCTTGTCTAAAACGTTTTTGATATTGTTCTTGTTCCGATTTAGGTAAATCAGGACGTTGTAAATGTTGATAATTCTCCAATGGGAATTTGGCATCAATTGCAATCATGCCTGTTGGTTTAGGTAGCATTAAAACGCAATCAGCGCGCTTACCATTTGAAAGCGTATGTTGAAAAGCATATTTATTTGCAGGCAGAACATCTTGAATCAATGCTTCTAATTGAGTTTCACCAAAAGCACCACGAGCACGTTTGTCTGCAAGTAAGCGCTGTAGTCCAACCACTTCATTCGATAAATCAGACATTTTTTTCTGTGCTTCATCTATTAATGCTAAGCGCTTAATAATGTCAGTAAAGGTTTCTGTTGTTTTATTCAGACCATCAGTTAGGCGCTGCTCTAATTGTTGATTGATACGAGATAGTTGTTCGGTAGTTGTTAACGAAAGTCTGTCAACTTGCTTCGTTAAGATATCAATATTGTGGTTTAAAATTTCTAATAATTGTTGCCGTACATCAGTTAGATTGCGTTGAGAATGGTCTTGGAGCTGTTGTAGAAATTGGCTTTGTTGTTGTGAAAAGTGCTCAAATTTAGCTTGAGAACGAAAAAAATAAATACAAACTAAAATAAGTGCTGAAGCCAAAAAGGCTAGGCATGCAAGCAATATTGCTATCATAATGTTCCCTTGTATTGCAGGCTCGAACGCCAGACTATAGTATAAAAATTTTCAAGGACGATAACTCTTTCCCTAAGGTGCTAATCCATGATGGCAGATAGAAAAGATTCGATTTTACCTATTTTTGAATTGGTATTTTTAATACTAGGTTCTGGATTTTTAATCTTTTCTTTTTATATTTTTCCCTACATTGTCTTCCAAGTAAATTATGAAGTTCCGCACTTTGTGGTTTGGCTTGAATATTGGTATCAAACCCAAAGAGGGTTCAACGCATTTACTGTTATTTTTCTACCTTTTTTTGTTTTGAGCTTAATTTGTTTTTTTGTTGCAAGACGTATTAATCGATCACTTGAAGGTAGTGAAAAACATCGCGAACCAGGTGAGTTAACGCCAGCAGAACGTTTTTTCAATAAACCGCATAGTATTTTTCGATTATTTATTATTTTAATTTTTGCGTATTTTATTTTGTATACAGTTGCTCAAGTAATTGATCAAATACTTGAATCAATTTTCACTTAATAGTTTTAAAAGGTAATTGCGATGAATGTATTGCAAAAAATGAAGTTAGGATCACTACAAAAAAAATTACAAAAGTTTTTTGAATTAAGACAGCAAGAAAAAGCATCACAATCCGATATAAAAAAAGAAATAGAACTACATTATGAATTAGCTAACTTCTATAAAGAACATCTTTACGATTCTGATGTACCTCATGCAAAAGAATACATGCTTGAAAGTTATAGAACTGCAGCAATTTTAGGTGATTTAAATGCGCTTTATGAATTGGGTAAGCAATTATTAGATGAAGCGAAATTTTGGGAAGCAATGTCAACGTCGGCATATGGTTGCAAAGTACATCAAAAGTATAAATCTGATTTTTATGAAGAAGCATTAACTTATTTAAAATCTGCTGAAGAACAAGGACATGCTTTAGCGAAACGTTTGTATGGAATGGTATTGATCCAAGGATGGGGCACAAAGGAAGACAAGGAAAAAGGTTTTCAATTAATTGTCGATAGTATCGAAATTGAAAAAGCTTGGGATCGCGCAACAAAAATTTTTGAAGATTTAGGTTTAAATAAACCAGAATTTTTTTCTGCGATCATGTCAATCAAACAAAAGAAGTAGATGTAATTAAATATTTAAGTTTAGAGAGAGTGTTATGAAAGTTAATTTTAAAAAAATTTTATTTGGTCTATTTTTATTAATTGCTTCGCAATTGGCACATGCCTGGTCACAAGGTATTTATATTAGTCAGTCAACTTTAGAACGAACCGATTATTTAAAATATTTAATTCAAAATGCGAAAGAAGTTGGTATTGATACTTTCGTTGTAGATTTAAATAAACCATCCGAATTGTATCGTAAAAATATTAAATTAGTTGTAGATAGCGGTTTGCATTACGTTGTGCGTATTGTGATGTTTCCAGGTGGCGGTACCGATGCGCAAATCAAATCACTTTCTTACCGCGAAGCAAAATATCGCTTAGTGCAAGAAGCGTTAGCAATGGGTGCTTCACAAGTACAGCTTGATTATATTCGTTATCGTCCAACTCAAGCGCCATCATCTCAAAATGCGCAAAATGTTTTGCGGGTAATTGAATGGTTTAAAACACGATTACAAGCAAAAAATATTCCTTTGCAAATTGATGTCTTTGGAATTAGCAGTTTTGGACCATCTAAGTATATAGGACAAGATATTCGGGTATTTGCAAACGCTATTGATGCATTATGTCCAATGCTTTATCCGTCACATTTTGAGCCATACAAATTACATTCAATTCAACCATACGAAACAATTTATAAATCGATTAACTCAATTAAAAAACAATTAAATAACCAAGTTCCTTTCAAAATTTATACTTATATTGAAATGTCGAACTATCGTTATAAATATTCTGAAAGTAACCACTTGGGTTACATCCAAGCTCAAATTGATGCAGCACGTGATTCAGGTACAAATGGTTGGTATGCGTGGAGTGCAAATAATTATTATGATCGTTTATTTAAAGTATTACGCAGCGAACCTAAACCTACTTTTAATGTCAGTGAAGAGAAAAATAAATTATCAAGTTCTGATATAAAACAAATGTGCCAACATCCAATGTTTAGTCCGAAGTTTTGTCAGCATAAAAGTGTAGTAAATGAAGCTGATGCAAAACGTTTAGAAGATGACAATATTCGGAATGTATAAATGACAAATAAACGATCAATCTTTTTTGTATCGGATGGTACAGGTATTACAGCTGAAACTTTAGGTTTAAGTTTGTTATCGCAATTTGAAAATATCGAATTTGAAAAAACAACGATACCTTATGTTAATACCATAGAAAAAGCAGAAGAGGTGATCAAAGAAATTAATCATGTTTGTGAGCGTGATCAATTGAAACCAGTTGTTTTTGCAACTCTAGTTGATCAAAACATCCATAATTTGATTAAAACATCGAACGCTGTTTTTTTTGATTTTTTAGCTACTTTTATTGCACCGCTTGAAAAAGCACTTGAGTGTCAATCATCGCATACCATGGGACGTTCTCATGGTATGCAAAATTATGAAAATTATATGATTCGAATTAATGCTGTTAATTTCGCATTAAGTAATGATGATGGCGGTAATGTGCATCAATATGATAAAGCAGATTTTATTTTAGTTGGCGTCTCACGTTCTGGAAAAACACCAACTTGTTTGTACTTAGCATTGCAATTTGGAATTTCTGCAGCTAATTATCCATTGACTGAAGAAGATATTGAAAAACAAACACTTCCAACTTTCTTAAAAAAATATAAATCTAAATTATTTGGTTTAACGATTGATCCGGAACGTTTAAGTCAAATTAGGCAAGAACGCCGTCCAAATAGCCGTTATGCTTCTATAAAGCAATGTTTAGAAGAAGTACAAATTGTCGAAAAAATATTTAAAAGTGAACATATTCCTTATCTCAATACCACTAAACATTCCATCGAAGAGATTGCGACAGCAATTTTATTAAAAACTGGTATCAAACGTCGGTTGCTGTAAAGCTAGAAAGCACAATTGCTTATTTGGAATTGTAAGAAGGTTCCATTTTTATAGATGCTTGCTAAACTTCGCCCCAGTTTAGTCGAATGGAATATCCCATGAATCGAAATTTCTTAGAATTTGAACAACCTATCGCCGAACTTGAAGCGAAAATCGAAGAACTACGCTTGGTTGGTAATGACAGCGAAATCAATATCAACGAAGAAATCAAACGCCTCGAGACCAAGTGTCAGGAACTGACTAAAAAAATATGCGCTAATCTCACACCATGGCAAGTAGCTCAAATGGCACGCCATCCACAACGGCCTTACACCTTAGATTACATCCAGCATATCTTTACTGATTTTGATGAATTACATGGTGATCGTGCTTTTTCTGACGATGAATCTCTAATTGGCGGTTTAGCACGTTTAGACGATCAACCAGTCATGGTGATTGGCCACCAGAAAGGCCGAAACACTAAAGAAAAATTACAGCGAAATTTCGGTATGGCACGGCCTGAAGGCTATAGGAAGGCTCTTCGCTTAATGAAGATGGCAGAACGCTTCAAATTGCCTATTTTTACCTTTATTGACACGCCAGGAGCCTATCCTGGTATTGACGCTGAAGAGCGTGGCCAAAGCGAAGCAATCGCTCGTAACCTATTTGAAATGTCTAAGCTCAAAACTCAAGTTATTGCGACTGTAATCGGTGAAGGTGGTTCCGGTGGTGCCTTGGCTATTGGAGTAGCTGATCGCGTGCTAATGCTACAGTACGGAATTTATTCTGTTATTTCACCAGAAGGTTGTGCTTCCATTTTATGGCGTAGTGCTGAGAAAGCCTATGAAGCTGCTGAAGCAATGGGAATTACGGCTGACAAATTACATAAATTGAAATTAATTGATGCCATAGTTGAAGAACCACTGGGCGGCGCACATCGAGATGTTCCAGCCATGGCTAAGCGATTGAAGTCGGTATTGTTAGCTCATTTCACTGATCTGCAAGGTATGTCGATGGATCAGTTAATAGCGAAGCGCTACGAACGATTGATGGCTGTTGGTCAGAATGTTTAATGAAAAATCGATTATCGATTTTTTAAAGCAGCAGCTATATCGTTTTCCAAGTATTGAGCGTTTTTTTATTGCATATAGCGGTGGAGTTGATTCATCAGTTTTATTGCATTTATTAGCGAAGTATCAAGCAAAGCTCAATGTCACTGTTCATGCAATTCATATTCATCATGGTTTAAATGAAGCAGCAGATACATGGCAAAAACATGTAGAAGAGCAGTGCCAAAAAAAAAATATCCCAATCCAAACATTTAAAGTATCCATCAACACAATAGGCGAAAGTATCGAAGCAAAAGCACGAGAGGCTCGTTACGATATCTTTAAAAAATTGATTGATGAAAAAAGTGCATTGTTATTAGCGCATCATCAAGATGATCAAGCAGAAACGCTATTGTTGCAGTTATTCCGTGGTGCAGGCTTAAAAGGTTTAGCCGCAATGTCAGATGCTTGTTGCTTTTCTAAAGGATATTTATTTAGGCCTTTTTTAAATTATTCACGCGCTAGTATTGTGTCTTATGCGATGGCAGAAAATTTAACTTGGGTTTATGACACAAGTAATGACGATAAACGATTCGACAGAAATTTTTTACGTCATGACATTATGCCGTTATTAAAAATGCGTTGGCCTGCAATTAATCAAACACTCGCACGTACTGCAAATTTATGCGCGCATAGCAATCAACTATTACAAAAATTAATTCAAGAAAATCTTGAACAATGTTTAAAAGAAGAACCATTTCAATTATCAATAACACAATTAAAAAAATTTAATGAATTCGAACAACACGAAATTTTACGCGCTTGGTTTCAGAAATTGCATATCATTATTCCAAATAGAAAACACATGCAGCAAATTTCGAAATTAATAAATGCAAAAGAAAATGCAAATCCATTAGTTCGTTGGAAAAATGTATCGTTAAGACGATATAGAAATGTATTGTTTGTATTTAAAGGGAATGTGGAGCGGG
>CAZYCO010000045.1:5452-15985 GCA_964645885.1 uncultured Gammaproteobacteria bacterium | reverse complement strand
TAGTCGGCGCCCCTACTATTTCGGCTTATGCCTCAAGTAAAGCAGCTATTAAAAATCACACTAAATCAGTTGCACTTTATTGTGCAGGAAAAAATTATGGAATTCGCTGCAATGCTATTTTCCCTGCAGCGATTTTAACTCCAATTTGGGATCCAATTGTTGGTGTTAACTCCGATCGTGAAAAACATATTGCAGACATAGCAAATGAAATTCCATTGCGACGGATGGGTTTGCCGCATGAAGTTGCAAATGCAGTATTGTATTTCGCATCAGATGAGTCGCTATTCGTTACAGGTGCTGAACTTATTATTGATGGTGGCATTTTGGCTGGTAGCGCTGCATCTGCTTCAAAAAAATAAATTTAAGATAAAAATTCAACTTTAAGTTTTTATTAATTTAAGAACTTATTTTCTTGAGATAATAAACGATTATCTTTAGGAAAAGTTTTCATGTTGCCTCAAAAAAATTTAAAAAAATCATTATTTCAAGATTATTTGAAACTTGTTGAATCAAAAAAAGTTTCTAATGATGTACTTGATTTCTTAAAACAAAAACTTCTTTCTATACCCCAGAAAACTCTATTAGAAATAACTCAAAATAAATTAAAAGAATTAAATATTAATGATCCAGAATTTCCAATAAAAGGTATTTGTCTTGCGTTATCGAGAATGCATGCTGTAGTAACACAATCCAAAAATTTAGAATTAAGAAATGTATTTTTTAAAGGGATGGTGATGATTGCATATCATCAACCACCACAACGCGATTTTAGTGATGTTATTTTAAAATTTTATGATTGTTTTAAATTATTACAAGATAATTATTATGATTTAGAAATGTCTGAAGAGCAGTTGCTGCAATTCATGCAAGATCCAATTGATCCAATTATTGAAACCAAGTTTTCATTGCCATTCTTATTTTCTGCTAAAGAATTAGAATTTTTATTTGAAGTATTAGAAAGCTGGAAATATTTAAAAAATGTAGGAACCACATTTTTTGTAAATACTCCCGAACATGCTACTTCTTGTTTATATAAAGAAAAAAAATATTTTTATTTTAATTCAAATGATGCTCATGGCGAGCATGAAATAGGCGAAGTCAAACAATTAATACAACATATTAAAAATGCAATATTTATTAATCAGTATGTAGTTACTGATGAAAGAAACGAATATATTCCTATTCAGTTATCATTTTTTGTTAGTGATGAAAAAAGCAAAGGCAAAAATAATATCAGAATTATTTTGAACAAAGTACTAGGACATTTAGAGTATATGTCTGCTGTTCATCGTCGTAACATTAAAACCGGTATAACTGCTATATGGTTAGCAGCGCAGCAAGGTGATAACAAAGCAATTAAATTATTTCAAACATTTCAAGCTAATCCAAATGTACCAGAAATTGCAACAGGCTTTACGCCATTTATGATTGCAATAATCAATAAATATTACAAAGCCGCACAAGCATTAACTGAATTTTCCAAGAAAAAAGATGCATCTATTCTGCATGAACTAGATGTAAATGCGAAAGATTTAACAGGCGGCACAGCATTATTGTTCGCGGTAGAAACTAGTAAAATAAAATATGTAAGTCTAGTTTTAATAAATGGTGGTGCAGCTGTTATTAATGATTATGATGATAAAGGCTGTACACCACTTTTAGCTGCATGTTTAAAAGATCGCTCTAACATTGTCGAATTATTATTAAAGAATGGCGCCGATCCGAATACCGTTACACCGCAGTGTCCTTCAATTTTATTTCAAGCTTTAGCAGATGGTAAAAAAACAAAAATATTCATAGCATTAGTAGAAGCTGGTGCCAATATTAACCACGTCGATGCAGATAGTGGCTGTTCAATTTTCTTAACAGCTGTATATCAAGGTTACTATAGATTTGTGCGCTATTTATTAAGTTTGCAACTTGATCCAATAACATTTGTTAATGCAAAAACTGGTGAGTCAGCAATTGAAATTGCATTAGATAATAATGATGAAGAAATGGTTGAAATTTTATTTCCATTTCTTGCTGCTTGTCTTAAAGGTGATATAGATAGAGTTCAACATTATTTACATGCAGCTTTTAACTGTAATTATTTTGTTTATAAACAACGCTCAATTCTTTCTATTTGTTTAGAAAAAAATGTCGCATTACCAATTTTAATGATGTTGGTTGCTGCTGGCGCAGATGTTAATTACGTTGATCCAAATACCGGTGATTCTATTTTTATGCAGGCCATACGCATAGGGCATCATGCTTTTGTGCAAGAATTAATGCGCAGTCAAAAATTAAGTTCTAGTGCAGTGATCAATTTGAAGACTAATCAAAAAGCAATAGAAATAGCGTTGCATAATAATGATCAACAAATGCTTGGCTTAATATCAGGCTTTTTTAAAGCATGCCAAACGAATGATTTACCCTCACTAATTGCTATGACTCAAAGAAATTTAGATCCAAATGCAATTATTTATGACAACAAATCAGTTTTATTTGTTTGTTTAGAACAAAATTTTTCATTAGATATTTTAAATTTATTGTTATATGCAGGCGCAAATATAAATTTTGTTGACCCAACTAGTGGCAACTCTATTTTGATAGAAGCAGTAAAAAGAAAACGAGTTGATTTTGTTCGAGTTCTGTTAGGACGACAAGAGCTTTTATTTCCAACTTTAATTAATTTGAAGAGTGGATTATCGGCTATTGAAATTGCATTAGAAATGAAAGAACAGCAAATGGTTATGCTTTTTTCTCCTTTGTTATATGCATGTTGTAGTGGTGTTATTGAAGATGTTAGGGCTTGTTTTAAAAGTAATTTATTTAATGCCAATGAAATTGTTTATCATCAAAAATCTATTTTATTGGTTTGTTTGGAGCAAACTGTTTCATTTGAAACTTTAATTGAATTAGTAAAGCAAAAAGCAAATATCAATTTTGTTGATCCAGTGAGTGGTGATTCAATTTTATTAACAGCAGTAAAAAAAGGTAGAGTGGATTTTGTTTCACACTTATTAAGTAATCGTAATTTAAAAATAGAAACCTTTATTAATTTTAGAACCAATGAAACGTTACTTAAAATTGCTTGTGAAAATAATGATGTTCAAATGCTTGAAAAATTATTTTCATTTGGGTTGAAATTTGCATTGATTGATGCGAATGCAGGAAGTAAATATTTATTATATGCAATTAAAAATCAAAATTACGAATTGGTTGCTTTGTTTGCACAATATGCGCCAGAACTATTTAAAATTAAAGAAGAAAAAACAGGCAACACACCGTTACATTTAGCAGCTAAATACTCAGATGAACGGATTACTAATCTAATTTTAAAAGTTGATCCAAAGCAAAATTTAAATGAATTAAATGCTGCTGGAAAAACAGCGCTTTATTTGGCAGCTAAAAAAAATCAAACAAGAAATATTGAAATACTGATTCAACAAGGCGCTCACAAAGAGGTGGGCTTTGTAGTTTTCGACGCTGCCACTCAACAAAATCAACTACTTGAGACGCCATTAGTAACAGCAGTGCTTTGCGGAAATTTAGAAGCAGTTACACAATTAATTAAACACGGCGTAAATCTACAACCAACGTTTGGTGGCAATTCTCCTATTATTTATTGGGCTGTTGTTGACAATATGCTTGATATAACTGAACAACTTATTGCTGCAGGAGTAGATGTAAATACAATTTGTCATAAAACAAACGATGATGTTGGTGTATCTTTATTAAGTGCTGCTATTTTAGAAGGCCGCAAAGAAATGGTAGTCAAATTACTTGAATTAGGTGCAGAAATAAATTCGACATTAGAATGTCAACGTTCAGGTCGAACAGCTTTATATTATGCAGTTCAACAGTTAACACCAGAGATATGTGAATTATTAATCAGATTAAAAAAACCAGATTTAAATTTTATTTTCCAATATAACAAAACGCCACTCACAATTGCGCTAAGAGAAAATAAAATAGAAATGATAGAGTTATTACTTCGTCATGGCGCTGATCCGCATTTTCATCCTAGCCCGTATTATCCAACTGCATTTGATTTTGCAAAACAAAGTAATAAAAAAGAAATTTTATGGTTAATGCGATTTTATCAACAGCCTACAATTCAAGATAAAATACTCTGTATTTTATCACCGTATAATAATAACAAACGTCACCTTACACCTGGCATTTATATAAACGCAGTTAAAGAATTGAAAGAGAAATTATTGGCAATAGCTTATAACTCAGGGTCAAATGAATTAATGGCCTACGATAAAATTATTGAAGAATTAAAAAATGTACAAAGATCATCGGGAATTTCAAAATCAATATTGAATCAAATTAATTGGTTTTTAGACTATATTGCTCCAGCCAAACTAGTAGAAATATTAACTCCAGTGCCAACTCAAAATAATTTGTTAAGAAAAGAAGAATTAATTCAAATTGTAAAAGAGCAAGGATTAAGTAATTTTTCAGTTTAAGCCTCTATTAATTTAACTTCGAAATATTCCTTCATAATAGGCAATTATTGCTATTGTGAAGGTTAAGCATGCTAACTGAACAACAATTACTTCAATATACAGATGTACTTGATAAATATTTACAAGCTGTTCGTGATACGCAAGTCGACGATGATTTATTAAAATTTTTAGACGAGCAATTTGTTGTTATTCAACAATCTGTTTTATTAGAACAAGCAAAAGCTGTACTTATACAGTTTGATCCTAAATTAGAAGATTTTCCTAACCTTGGTGTTTGCGATGCTATGGGGAAAATATGTCACGCAATTGGCACCAACGAAGAAGATAGAAAAACTTTTATGAAAGGATTAATTTTAATTAGTCTTCATAATCCGCCATATTTAGATTACAGCCCTCTTATTTATGCATTTGCTATTTGTGTCAAATTTTTACAAGTAGAAAGATTTAGGCACAATTTTACTGATGAGCAAATTACGCAATTTATTCGAGATAAAAATAAACCACCTGTCAAAGAAGTGTTTAGTCTACCTTTTTTACTTACATTTTCTGAATTAGAACATTTAATTATTTTATTAAAAAACAATAAAGTTCTTAAAGATTCTGGTTGTACCTTTTCAATTAGTACCGATGAACATTCAACGAATGGATTATATAAAACAAAGAAATTTTCTTATTACGATGCGAATTATTCCTACGGTAACCAAAATGCAAATGATACTCAAACTTTGATGGCGCAAATTAAAAAAGCTATTTGTATTAATTCATATGAAAATTCTCAATCAGAACAAGATAAAGTTTTTCCTTTTCATGTTTCAATTTTTCATGATGCAAATTCTAAAAAAAGTAAACCTAATATTGCATTAGTTGTTGAAAAAATCATGCCCGATTTTGAATATTTGCGTGCAATTAAACGTGTTTGCTCGGAAACCAATGTCACAGCTATTTGGTTAGCAGCACAAGTCGGTAATGCTAAAGCGATTGCTCTATTTGGACACTGGGGCGCTAATCCAAATATCCCACACAATCTTAATGGTTTTACACCACTTATGGTTGCAATCGGTCATTATCATTTTGATGCTGCATGGGAATTGACACAATTTTTCAAATCCAAAAGTGGATCTCAAAATACAATAGAACTCGATCTTTCAATTCAAAACAAACAAGGACGAACTGCATTACATATGGCAGTTGTGTCTGGCAAAAAAGATTTTGTCCAATTGATATTACAAAATATTGAAGATAATCAATTAACGGTAATTGCAAATATCGAAGATAACTCTCAAAAAAATGCATTTTATTTAGCGTGTGAATTGCACCAAGAGGCAAGCGCGGAATTAATTTTAAAATATGAAGTAACATGTGGCGATGCAGCCTTATTAAAAGCAATAGAAAACGGCAACATCGAAGATCTTAAAAAAATAGTTGAATATTTACGTGCATATTCACCAGTGCAAGATTTTGATGCTAGAAAAAATAATGTTTTCTGTTCTGTGACAGGTAGAACGCCTATTGAAATTGCTGTTGATAATGATGATGAAAAAATGTTGGAGCTATTATTAGATAATGGTTTTCAAGCAAAAATTGTCAATCAAATCACATCTAAACCACCTTTATTTAAAACGATTGAAAAGCAAAATTTCTCAATGTTTGAAATGATAATCACTAAACAACCACAAGCGTTAATGGCAGATGATTTGACAACATTTAATTCACCTCTTCATGCAGCAGTATTAGAAAATGATGAGCGTTTTGTTCGCGCAATATGTGATGCAGGACGACAACCTTTAGATGTATATAAACATGAAAATGGTTTGGCAGGTGAAACAGCTTTATTTATTGCTGTAAGGAAAGAAAAAAGAAATTACGTACAAATTTTACTTGAAGCTGGCGCTGATGCAGAAAAAGGCAGAAACGATTCAAACTCACCGTTGTTAGAAGCAATTGAACTTGGAAATCTTCCTATAGTTGAATTATTAGCAGCACATAATGCTAATTTAAATGCATATAATCCTTACAAAAAAGTATCGATGTTAAGTAGAGCTATAAAATTACAAGATGTAGAAATAGTAAAAACATTAATTCGGTTTGGTGCGGACGTGAATGGTCTAGAAGAATTTCAAAACAGGAATAGAACACCACTTTTTTATGCGATTCGAAGTGGTAATACAGAGCTTTGTAAAATTTTGTTAGAAAATGGTGCTGATATTCACTTCATTTTTGAAAATGTATTTTCTCCTCTTGAATTAGAAATGGCATCAGGGGAATACAATAAAGAAATAGTTAACCTGTTGTTGCAATATGGTTGTAACCCACATTTTAGCGCTGATGACTATTCAAAAACGCCTTATCAAATTGCAGATGAAAAGAATGATGAGGAAATTTTATGGTTGATGAATTATTATCAATGTCACACTTTGCAGCAAAAAATTAATGCTGTCTTGGATGTAGCTGGAAGCGTTACAGGTGTTAATTTTTCTGGTATTGGTTTAGCAAATCCAATTTCTATTATGCGATCTAGATTAATGCAAGTAGCATCGCAATTTGATCTCCAAGGCACCAATACAATTAATCCAGAAGCAATACGTGATTTAGAGAAAAATACTCAACTGATAATTGCAGAGATCTTAATTCAATCTAAACAGGATTTTGTTTTACCTCAAAATATACAATCACGTATTGATTGGTATGTTAAGCATATTAAGCCTTGTGATGATGTTGCTTTAGATAATCAATTTAATTTGTCTTGCACAATCGATTTTCTAACTGGCGCATTTCAAAGTAATTTAACACCGCCATCTATGTAAAATGACAAAAAGAAAGTGGTTCTATATCATCTAACGCTTTCTAAAAATCATTGGAGCAGTGTTTACGCATGGCATTACTACAACATCAACGCGTACTCTCTGGAATGCGTTCCACGGGACAACTTCATTTAGGCCATTATCATGGCGTACTAAAGAATTGGGTGAAATTGCAGCATGAGTTTGAATGTTTCTTTTTCGCTGCAGATTGGCATGCATTAACTACTCATTATTCTAAAACGGAAGATATCCCGCAAAATGTGCGCGAAATGCTAATTGATTGGTTAGCTGCAGGTATCAATCCAGAAGCAGCCTGCATCTTTATTCAATCTCGTGTGCCACAACACGCTGAGCTGTTTTTATTACTTTCTATGATTACACCATTAAGTTGGCTCGAACGCGTTCCAACTTATAAAGAACAACAAGAAAAATTAAGAGAATTTGATTTAGCAACGTATGGCTTTTTAGGTTATCCCTTATTACAAGCGGCAGACATTCTTTTATATAAGGCTGCATTTGTACCAGTAGGTGAAGATCAGGTTTCGCATATTGAAGCAGCGCGCGAAATCTCTCGACGCTTTAACCATTTATATGGCACAGAAGAAGGTTTTGCTGAACATGCTGAAAATTCCATGCAAAAAATGGGGGCAAAAAACGCTAATTTATATGCAAAATTACGCAAACGTTATCAAGAGCAGGGTGAGCACGAAGCCTTAGAAACGGCGATGGCGTTGATCGAATCCCAAACTACTATTTCATTAGGCGATCGTGAGCGTTTAGAAGGGTATTTAGTTGGTTCTGGGAAAATTATTTTGCCTGAACCACAAGCGTTATTAACGCCAGAAAGCAAAATGCCAGGCTTAGACGGGCAAAAAATGTCAAAATCTTATAAAAATGTGATCAATTTACGTGATAATAGCGAGATTGTGAGCGAAAAAGTGCGTAAAATGCCTACTGATCCGGCCCGTATTCGTAGAAGCGATCCAGGTGAACCGACTAAATGTCCAGTCTGGGAATTTCATAAAATTTATTCCAATGAAGAAACCAAAGATTGGGTCTTAAAAGGTTGTCGTAGTGCGGGAATTGGTTGTTTAGAATGTAAAAAACCAATCATAGATGCAATTAACCAAGAGTTGGAACCGATACGCGAACGGGCAGAACAATACATTCAAAAACCAGAGTGGATACGTGCAATAATTGAAGACGGTTGTGAAACTGCTAGAAAAGCAGCAGAAGAAACAATGGTAGAAGTAAGAGAAGCGATGCATTTAGAGTGAGAAGATTTTTGAGCGGAGTGAAATGATGACTGAAGCAGCGGAAAGCATAGAACAGCCTTTGCAAGAACAATCTGAATTTGAATTAAAGCCTATTGCAATTGTAGAAGGTCAACCGTTTTTACGTTTGCCAGAAGATCTTTATATTCCGCCTGATGCAATGGAAGTTATTCTCGAAACTTTCGCAGGACCACTTGATTTATTGCTATATCTCATCAAACGTCACAACTTAGATATTTTAAATATTCCAATTGCAGACATTACTCACCAATATTTGTCTTATATTAATTTAATGCGCGAATTACGTTTTGAATTAGCTGCTGAATATTTATTAATGGCAGCATTATTAGCTGAAATTAAATCTAGAATGTTATTACCTAAACCTCCTGTTGAAGAAGGTGAAGAAGAAGTTGATCCACGCGCTGAATTAGTACGCAGATTACAAGAGTACGAGCGTTATAAAAAAGCAGCAGAAGATATAGAGGCATTACCGCAACGTGGCCGCGATGTATTTTTGGCACGCGCTGTTGTTCCAGAATGGGAAATTAAACAGTTGGTGCCAGAGATAGAATTAAATGCATTACTCGATGCATTTCGTGCTGTGTTAAAGCGAGCAGAATTATTTAAAAGCCACAAAGTTGAGCGTGAATCTTTATCTATTCGTGCACGCATGACCGATATTTTGTCACGAATAAAAAATAGTCAGTTCGTTGATTTCGTCATGTTATTTACAGTTGAAGAAGGGCGATTAGGTGTAGTGGTGACTTTTATTGCCATGTTAGAACTATTAAAACAATCCTTAATTGAAATTGTTCAAGCTGAAGCATTTTCAGCCATTCACATCAAAGCAAAGGTAGTAAGTGAAAATGAGTGACCAACAAATTTCTATTGATCCAATGTTATTAAAACAAATTATTGAAGCAGCATTAATGGCTACCGGTGAGCCATTAACTATTGACCAAATTAAAGCTTTATTTGACAAACAAGAACAACCATCGACTGAAGAAATTCGAAACACTTTAAACGAATTAAAAGCAGATTATGAACAACGTGGTATTGCATTAAATGAAATTGCGAGCGGATTTTGTTTTCAAGTGAATCAAAATTTAGCGCCCTGGATTCAAAAACTATGGCAAGAAAAACCACCACGCTATTCACGTGCAGTTTTAGAAACTTTAGCAATTATTGCTTACAGACAACCCATTACTCGCGCTGAAATTGAAGCAATTCGTGGTGTTGCTGTTAGTACACATATTGTCAAAACACTAACTGATCGCGAATGGATTCGAGTTGTTGGTGAGCGTGATGTACCTGGTAAACCCGCTCTTTATGGTACGACAAAACAATTTTTAGATTATTTTAATTTGAAATCATTAGAACAGTTACCAACCTTGATGGAATTAACTGAATCGTTAACCAACAAAGATGATCAACCAATACAACTTGAATTAGCTGATTTATCCGAACAAAAAGCTGATATGCAAATAGAAGAGAGCAAGAGCATTGCTGAAGAATTGAATGAGCTAGAACTTGAATTTGATGATGAATTCGAAGATAGCGAGTCAATTGAGAGTGAAACAATCGAGAAAAATATAGAAGAAGAGATTGCTTAAAATATAATTTTTTAATGAGGCAATAACGATGCCAAAACAAAAATCACCTATTTTAAATAATAATTCTGCAGAAATTCCTTCAATGCAAAAACCAATTAAACAACGAAGCAATTCATTGAAAAATCTGCCTTCTATATCTGATAGCAATAAATTTATGTTATTTGCAAATCACTTATTTAACGAAAGTACTAGAAAAGAATTATGTGAACTTTCGTTTAATCAAAAAGAATTAACTAAAGAGACAAGAGAAACAAGAAGAAATGCTGTTGTTGATGAGCAAATTATTCTTTCATTGGAAAAATCAAACACTATGTAAATCATTTTAATCTGTTGAGAGTTTAATTATTTTGAATTTAAAGAAAGCTAAGAATTCATTAAGCTCTCA
>CAZYCO010000045.1:0-5442 GCA_964645885.1 uncultured Gammaproteobacteria bacterium | reverse complement strand
GTTTTTGAAAATCCTTTAACTTAAAATTGTTATTTTTTAAAATGAGAAAAATAACTATGAAGAGACAATCAAATCTTTTTCTTGATGAACCTTCTACTCCAAATGTGCAAAAGGATTTACGTATATTACCACTACTGGAAGCTTTGCCTTCGTCCGTACATGTTAGAAATTTACAATTTATTCCAAATTTAAATAGTAAAAGTAATGTTAATAATCTAACTAAAGTTGATTTAACACAGCAACAAAAAGATCCGGAACAAACACGAAAAGAACTTGAGGACTTACTTAATAATTCTAATCCTCTTTACAGCTTCGAATTTAAATAAAAATTTGCACTTATAAAAGATTTTAAATTTTATAAAGATATTACTATTTTTCAAATAATATCATATAAATCAAATAAAAACTATTTGCACGATTTTTGATGGCTTTTTCATAAAATATAGGTATTTTAGCTAATTTTTTATTTCACGAAATTATGATGAAACAGCGTATTCAAAAATTACTTTCTCAAGCTGGGGTTGGTTCTAGACGCCAAATCGAGCAATGGATCGTCGAAGGGCGCATAGAAATCAATCGCCAGCCTGCAAAATTAGGCGATCACGTTTCAGAAGACGATTTTATTACACTCGATGGTCGACCAATTAAATTAAATACATTATTGCCATCGAAGCGTCGCGTTCTGCTTTATCACAAACCTATAGGCGAAATTTGTACGCGTTCCGATCCTGAAAATCGTAAAACGGTATTTGAAAGTTTACCGCAATTACGAACCGGTCGTTGGATTGCAATCGGTCGACTCGATATTAATACCTGCGGGTTATTGTTATTTACCAATGATGGTGAATTAGCGAATCGTTTAATGCATCCATCTTATGAAATTGTACGTGAATATGCAGTACGCGTTTTAGGTGAAGTAAGCGATGAAATGTTAGAAAAAATGAAAACAGGCGTAATGTTAGATGATGGTGAAGCGCGTTTTGATTCGATTCGAGATGCAGGCGGTGAAGGTGCAAACCATTGGTACCATGTGACGTTACACGAAGGACGTCAACGTGAAGTACGGCGCATTTGGGAATCACAAAATATAACCGTGAGTCGTTTAATTCGCGTACGTTTTGGACCAATAGGCTTACCGCGTCATATTAAACCTGGAAAATTCGAAGATTTAACTGAAACTGAAATAAACGAACTGTGCACAATTGTAAATTTAAAATAACAACTAAAATTTATTTTTGTTGTAATGAAGTAGATATCTCTTCTTCATTAACAAATTGTTGTTCTTGTTCAGTACTTGCATGAGTTTGTTGCACTGAATACATCGTTTTAACTGTAGGTGCAGCAGAATAAGGTTTTGTATTTGCATTTTGAATTAAAAGTAGCGGTTCTAGTTCTTCAAAAAAATTTTCAATTTGACGAATAGACCAAGCAATAGGAAGGTAATCTTGCATCTTTTGTTTTTCAGTTTGATCTTTTGGTAAAAATTTTAAAACTTCATCGCAGAAAAATTTTTTAAAACCAAAAATTGCACTTGCTAAGTGTTTTTTCTCTTCTAATTCCTTTTTACTCATCGTATTAGAAAGAAAATTTTTAATCGAATTTTTGTTGTCAGTTAAATACTTTGATAAGTCATTTAGATAATCTTTTAAGCTATTTCTAGCTTCAAATTTTTGGGTAAATTCTAGTAAATTACTGTGAACTAACTTAGCACTAATGAATATACCGGTTACATCATAGCTCCCAATTTTTTGTTTTTTAGTTTCTGAGTGATACATCTTTCTCTCCTTATTAACTTTTCCATTAGATAGACGCTTTTATTATTTCGCCTTTTACAGCAACACTATGCTGACTCATTAAATATAGATAAAAAGGAGCAATTTTTTCGTAGCTCGAAAGATTATCTTGATTTTCACCTGGATAAATTTTTGCTCTGGTTTTTCCTTTTAATTTACCCGGATCAATTGTATTTACTCGAATTTGAGGAAAATTTTCGGCAAGTTCAGTTGTTAATAATTTGCTAAAACATTCAATACCTGCTTTAGAAACAGCATGTGCGCCATAGTAGGGCATGCCTTTCGCACTTTCACAAGTTGTAAATAAGATAGATGCATTAGCTGATTTTTTTAATAGCGGCAAAGTTGTTTGAGTTAATAAAAAGGCTGCATTTAAATTAATATGCAAGCTTACAAACCAATCTTGTGGTGAGAAATTCGCAATAGGAGTTAAGCCATGTAAGTAATGAGCATGATGAATTAAACCATCTAGATGCCCATATTCTTTTTGTAAGACTTGGAATAACTCTTGATAATCCTCTTCATTAGCAGTCGTAAAATCCATTGGGAAAATCGAGATTTGATTGGGTATTTTTTCATTGATTTCATCATATAGTTTACTCAGTTTAAAAATATTTTTGCCTAATAAAATAAGATGCGCGCCATAGTTTACAAATGTTTTTGCAAGATAAGCGCCAAAATCATCGCTGACGCCAGCTAATAAAATAATACGATCTTTTAATACATCGCTAGAGAAGTTTGTAAAGTTCATATATAAAATCCAGCGCTTGTTTAGGTGAAAATTCATCTGGCTTTACTTCTTGTAATTTAGAAAGTACTGGATGAATGATCGTGTTTTCTATTTTAACTTTTTCATTATTTTCAACTTTGAATTCTAGTGTTTTTAATTTTTGCTGAGCGAGTGTAATTACGTTTTGTGGAATACCCGCTAATTTTGCAACTTGTAAACCATAACTTTGACTAGCCGCACCAGGTTTTATTTTATGCATAAATACAATACTGTCTTTGTATTCGTGTGCTTCAACATGAAAATTATGAACATGAGTTAGTTCATTCGCTAAATGTGTTAATTCAAAATAATGTGTTGCAAATAAAGTAAGTGATTTGTTTTTAGTTGCAAGTTGTGAAGCACATCCCCAAGCAAGTGAAAGTCCATCAAATGTGCTGGTACCACGGCCAATTTCATCAATTAAAACTAAACTATTTTGCGTAGCATTATTTAAAATATTTGCGGTTTCAGTCATTTCAACCATAAAAGTCGAGCGACCGCTTGTTAGATCATCAGAAGCACCAATGCGAGTAAAAATTCGATCAATTGGGCCAATCTCAGTTTTTTCTGCCGGAACAAAACTACCAATATGTGCTAATAAAACGATAATTGCAGTTTGGCGCATGTAAGTTGATTTGCCGCCCATATTAGGGCCAGTAATAATTAATAATTGCTTTTCAGAATTGAGTTCGGTGTCATTTGGAATAAAAGGTTCAGATTTTAATTGCTCGATTACTGGATGACGACCATTTTGAATTTCGATTTTTCTTTCAGTGCAGAGTATCGGTTTGTTTAAACGTAACTGTTCTGCGCGCTCAGCTAAATTGCAAAATACATCTAATTCAGCAATTGCATTGCTACACAATTGCAATGGCGCTAAATCATTCAACAATGTTTTTAATAATTCTTCATAAAGAAATTTTTCTCGTGCAAGTGCGCGACTGCGTGCACTTAATACTTTATCTTCAAATTGTTTTAATTCTGGTGTGATATAACGTTCTGAATTTTTAATTGTTTGTCTACGGATATATTCAGGAGGTGCGTTATCTGCTTGCCCGCGACTAATTTCAATATAAAAACCATGAATACGATTGTAGCCAACTTTAAGAGTAGAAATACCAGTACGTTCACGCTCGCGTATTTCTAAATCCAACAAATAATTTTCTGCGTTTTCACTTAAGTTGCGTAATTCATCTAACTCAGCATCATAATTTGCAGCAATAACGCCACCATCACGAATAATTTGAGGTGGATTTTCAATAATTGCTGTTGCGAGTAAATGTTCAATTTTAGGAAAAGGTTGAATGTTTTCTCGAATAGTAACGAGTTGCAGATCACTAAATTGTTTTAGTAATTGCTGTAAAGTAGGTAAGCGATTAAATGCAAGACGAAGTTGAACTAAATCACGCGGTCTAGCACTTTGTAACGCAACACGTGCCAAGATACGTTCAATATCACCTAAACCTCTTAATTGTTGTTGTATTTCATCGAAGTAAGAATTTTTCTTTAGGGTTTCAATCACTTGATAACGTTGGATTAATTTTTCTTGATTAGTGATAGGGCGATTAAACCAACGTCTTAATAAACGACTGCCCATTGGTGTAATCGTTCGATCAAATAAACCAAATAATGATCCTTTTTGTAACCCTTGAGATGTTTGGGTGATTTCTAAATTACGATGGGTGATTGCATCAATAATTAAACTTTCATCTCTATTTTCTAGAGCAATACTGCGAATATGTGGTAATGCTGTACGTTGAGTTTGTTGAACATATTGTAATAAACAGCCCGCAGCTGAAATTGCGATAGTTAAATCTTCGCAACCAAAGCCATTTAAATCTTTAGTTTTAAATTGTTGGCACAGCGCATATTTTGAATTTGAAAAGTCAAATTCCCATGGCGGTCTGGTTTTAACACAAGGGTGTTTATCAAAAAGCTGTTTTTGCGAAAAATTTTCTTCTATTAAAATTTCTGAAGGTTGAATGCGATCGATTTCATTCAATAAATTTTCTATTGTTTCTACTTCGCAAATAGTAAAGCGACCGCTACTTAAATCTAAATTTGCAATACCGAATTTTTTAGACTGTTCATGAATTGCGATGATTGCATTGTCTACTCGTTCTTCAAGTAACGCTTCATCAGTAACCGTACCCGGTGTAACGACACGTGTTACTTCACGTTCAACTAAACCTTTAGAGCTAGCTGGATCGCTAGTTTGTTCGCAAATAACAACTGATTGTCCGAGTTTAATTAATCGCGCTAAATAACCTTCTACAGCATGATAAGGTACACCTGCCATTGGAATAGGATCACCTGCTGAATGACCACGGTGGGTAAGTGTTAAATCTAAAAGTTCAGATGCAATACGAGCGTCATCGAAAAACATTTCATAAAAATCACCCATGCGATAAAAAACTAGAGTCGTAGGATAATTTGCTTTGATACGCAAATATTGTTGCATCATTGGAGTGTGACGTTCGATCGGAAGAGAAGTTTCAGTCATAAGTTTGTCTCTTTAAAATTTAATGAGAAAAGTCATAACTGAACAAGCAATTGTCAGCATACCACCAGTAGAAACAATCGTTTTTAAAAAAACGTGATCAATTTTGTGATTTAAAGAATGAATATCTTTTTCTAAGCGGGTAATAGCGGTATCAAATTCAGTTTTAGTCACATAATTTTTTTCAATTACTTCTAATCTAGAGATAACTTCTTTGAATTCATTTTTAGTAACTAGATTATGTTTAATGGTGAAATCAAGACTTTTAACTAATGCGCGCATATTGGCTTCAGCTTGTTGTTCAGTGAAACCACCTTGAATGAGTTCTTTGACATAATCATAAGTGTTAAAAGGGGTCATGCTCATATTCATTTCCTCGT
>CAZYCO010000044.1:5467-16302 GCA_964645885.1 uncultured Gammaproteobacteria bacterium | reverse complement strand
CTTAACAGATTATTGGTATGTCGAAGCAGATCAAACTTGTTATCGTTCAGCACCCTTTGAAGGTGATTGCTTGCAATTAACGATTGAAAATAGCCTGTTGCAATAATATTTAAATCATTATTTTTATAATTTCTTTGACGAAAACTAAAATAACTTGGCAAAATAATTTTTCATATAAAGCACTACTGGAAAATAAAATATGCCTAAGATTTCCTTAATAAATCAATCTGATATTCAAATTAAAAATAAACAATACACTGATGCAATCATTACTTGCGATTTGATTTTAAAAAAAGAAAAAAATAAAAGTGCGCTTTATAATAAAGGCAGAGCATATTTGGGATTAAAAGAATATTCCAAAGCAATTGAAATTTTTGAAGAATATATTCGTAACTATCCAAGTGATGCAGGTGCTTATTGCGAACTAGCACGTGCATATGAGCAGAAAGGGAATTTTCAAGAAGCAAAAAATAATTATCAACTCGCCAACCAAAGATATGCTAATTACACAGATGCAATTAATGGTTATCAACGTGTCTCACAAATTTTGCAAGATCAATTACCAACGAGAATTTCACACCACAACAATAATCAAAATTTAGAACAAGATGATTTTACGCCAATCGGTGAAGAAGAAGATCAATTAACACAAAAACGAGCGGTTTGTGAATTATTCAATGAACGTTTGTATATTGTATTAGAAAATATTTTTGCATTAGCAAAAACAGGTACAGTTAAAATTATGCAAGCTGAAACAGCTTCGCCAGTTTCTACTAGTTCTAAAATTGCAAATGTTGCATCAACTATTTTAAATCCAGTTTTAGGAGTAGCAGTAAATGCAGTAAGTATTGCTGCAAGTGCAGTTGCCCAAGAACAACAATTACAGCATCTTACAAATTTAGGTTTTTTGCTAACAAGAGAAGAGGCTGAAAAAATAGCTCATATCGTTAGTAATGAAATTACGCGAAGATATGCCCACTCTTTATCTAGAATTAATATTTTTGATTTTAATCAAAACAACGCAAACACACTCTTAGTTAAATTTGAACTTGCTGAAAATAATGTTTTAGATCCATTAATAAAATTTACTTTAGTAAAAGTAGTTGAATACATTTTAAATAGAACCAAACCTTTTTCTAAAAAAACACTAGCAGATGATTTAATTAAAGCTATATGTGAAGCTTCACCAACAGTATCTGATCTATTTAAAAAGGTAATTGGACTAGATGAACTTACTACTTTTGAAGGTGATAAGTTTTCTGCAACTGAATTTTATTCAGCGCATGGCATTATGCTTGCTAACAATGATGCATATGAAACTTATGTAAATGATTCAACAAATCCTAAAATTTATGGTTATCGTTTAGGTACAACTGAAGAGATTCATAGTAGAAACGATTTAAAATCAGAATTGACTCCTCAACGCCAAGGCATATTCCCTGAATTGTTTGAAGGTTATTTTGCACCAAAAGAACAACAAGAAAAAACAGAACAATTAGATAATCAAAAGTTAACTCAAGAAAACAATGAATTAAAACAGCAAGTAAATGAGTTATCACAAAATGTAAAAGCATTATCAGAAGAATTAAAAGAAGCGCGTGCTGAACGGGAAGAGATGAAAAAACAATTAGAATTATTTCAAAAATTTATGTTAGAGCAACAACAAAATTCTAGTCAGTTAAATTTTAGTCATACCTAATAAGAGAGTAGAGCAATCCATTGCTCAAAAAATTGCTAATTAGCACTGCAATGAAACATCAACATTTTCTGGTTGAAGTGTCCATGCGCCGCCAGCTAAGAAGTCAACGATCAAACCTGGAATTAACCAAAGGATATTTCCAAGGATTGTTGGCACAGCATTAAACTCGCGTTCAACTTGTGTTTGGCTTTTTTTGCAGCCTTTCTTTTCAACAGCAATAACGTGATCTTTAGTTCGTGATAATGAAACAGTTCCTGGTGTTTGTATTTGTTCTACGCCATCAATTGTTGCAGTTGCACCAGCAGGGATAGAATTAACACGCACATTTTGTCTTGAGCCATGCACCACTGTACCGCATCCAGTTACAACAAAAGCCATAGCTAAAAATAAAGTTAAAACTTGCGAAATTTTCATTTTTTTCTCCATATACATTTTAAAGATATTGCTTTATTTACTGGGAACAAAGCAGCGGAATAGTGGTGAATTCAGCTATATTTTTCAATCAATTTGAATACAGGATTATTAAGTTAAGATTAAAATTGATAACAAAATCTGGTATAAATTTTAAATTGACAGTAGTGTTAGTTTTGCAATGAAGGGGGAGAGCATATGCGCAATAAATTCCGTTCTGTTTTGATTATTATGTTTCTAATTTGTTTTATTCCTTGTGCTTTTTCAGCTAAATATTTAACTGTTGCCGACATCAAACGATTGCCTTATTCAACTGCAACTGCACGCATACAATATGGCAATGACGCAAGACAAGTTGGCGAATTACGTGTACCGCAAACTGGAACGCAACCTTATCCAATCGTTGTATTAATTCACGGAGGTTGTTGGCGAGACAAATATGCAAAATTAGATGTGATGTCACCACTTGCAACTGCATTCTCTAAAGAAGGTGTAGCAACTTGGAACATTGATTATCGAGGTGTAGACAATCCTGCAGGAAGATGGCCAGGTACATTTCAAGATATCAGTCATGCAATTGATTATTTAAGAACCATAGCTCCGCAATATCACTTAGACTTAAATCGTATTGTAATTGTTGGACATTCTGCTGGTGGTCATTTAGCACTTTGGGCCGCAGCGCGTTACAAGCTACCTAAAAATAGCGAATTATATGCAGTGAATGCACTACCAATACGAGGAGTAGTGAATCTTGCAGGCCCTGGAAATTTAGCAAGTTTTATTCCATTGCAAGAAAGTGTTTGCAAAGAAAAAGTAATTACTGAATTAATGGGTGGTAATCGACAACAGCAATCTGTACGTTATCAACAAGGTTCACCAATTGAATTATTACCGCTCGGTATTAAACAAATTTTAATTACTGGCGAAGATGATCCATATGTTCCACCATATCTTGCTGAAGAATATACAAAAGCAGCAAAGAGAGCAGGTGATAATGTGCAGTTTATTTTAGTCAAAAATGCCGCACATATTGATTTAACTTCGCCAAATACAAATTCATGGCAGCTTGTGAAAAAATCAGTTTTTGATTTATTAAAATCATAGTTGAAAAAGGAATTATCAATGAATTTACATATTATCATGCATGAATCGTTTGAGAGTCCGGCCGCAATTGAAATTTGGGCGAAACAAAATAATCATCCAGTTCATTACACTCGATTATATAATCATGAACAATTACCAAAAAATTCTGATCAATTTGATATGTTAATCATCATGGGTGGTCCACAATCACCTGCAACTACAACAACTGAATGTCCATATTTTAATGCACAGCAAGAGATTGCTTTTATTCAAGCTGCAATTGCTGCTAACAAATTAGTATTAGGTGTTTGTTTAGGTGCGCAATTAATTGGTGCAGCATTAGGCGCTCAATATGAGCGTAGTCCTCATCGTGAAATTGGTGTGTTTAATGTGACTTTAACTGACGATGGTAAACAAGATGAAATTTTTTCAGCATTCCCATCAACTTTCGCTGTTGCACATTGGCACAATGATATGCCTGGAATAACAAAAGAAGCTAAAATTTTAGCTTTTAGCGATGGTTGTCCAAGACAAGTTATTCGTTACACGCCTAAAGTATATGGCTTTCAATGTCATTTCGAAATGACATTAGATGCAATAGAAAATATGCTTGCACATGTTGGTGGCGACATTAAAAATAAAAACAATTTGCCATTTATTCAAACAGCTGAACAATTACGTCAAAATAATTATGATTCATTTAATAAATTGTTATTTCAATTTTTAGATCAATTTTCTAAACGCAAATAAGGGAAGAGCAGTATGAAATTGTACTACACCAAAGGCGCATGTTCTCTAATACCGCGCATTATCATTAATGAAGTAAATGCAACTGTTGATTTTGAATCAGTGGATTTAAAAACAAAAAAAACTGAAACCGGTAAAGATTTTTTTGCAATTAATCCAGCAGGTTATGTTCCTGCATTAGAATTAGATAATGGCGATGTACTCATTGAAAATTTAGCTATTCAAATTTATCTCGCAGAGAAATTTGCAGCTCATCATTTATTACCATTGCCAACTGATTTTACTCGTTATCGAGTGTTACAATGGTCTACTTATATGACGACTGAAATACATAAAGGTTTTAGCCCATTTTTTAATCGTGCTTTTCCGCAAGAATTAAAAGATTCTTTTTTTAAACCAATGATGATTAAAAAATTTGAAACCGTTATTGATCCAAAATTGGCACAAACAAAATATATTGTCGATGATGAATTTCGATTATCAGATGCATATTTATTTGTGATGATTAGTTGGTTGCATTTACATCAATTTGATATTTCAAATTGGAAAAATGTTACTCGCTATTTTGCACTGCTAAAAGAAAGACCATCTATTCAAAAATCTTTAAAAGATGAAGGTTTAGCTTAACAACATAAAAGAGGAAAATAATAATGCAACCAGAGAATAATTTTTATCCTAACTCATTTTCTATACATAAACCTGATATCAATTCAGAATTTTGGCAGTTAGTAGCTAAATTAAAAGAAAAGAATTACAGCAATATATCTTTAGCACTTGAGTTTGCAAAAAAGAGTTTCCAACATTTTACAAAAGTCTTTTTTCACAGTGAATTAAGAGAACGTTTATTCATTTCTAATAATTTAATAACACCAATAATGAATTT
The DNA here is from genome assembly GCA_964645885.1 of uncultured Gammaproteobacteria bacterium. Classification (GTDB taxonomy): domain Bacteria; phylum Pseudomonadota; class Gammaproteobacteria; order CAZYCO01; family CAZYCO01; genus CAZYCO01. The sequence goes on along the minus strand of CAZYCO010000044.1, from coordinate 11,479 downwards.
GATGGAAATTGCAAGATCGAATGAACAATCAGCTTTATTTGTAATGGATAAATTTCAAGAATTTTATAAGAACGATTTGATGAGCTCTGATCAATTTCATTTATATTTAGATGAAATTGAAAACCACTATCCACAATCGAAATCAGTGAAAGAAACCTGTGCAAAATTACGACCTGAAGAAGAGCATCCATATTCTCAAATTCCAACAATGCCAACTATGCCATTTGGAAGCCAATGAAGCTTAATGTTTTTATATAGCGGTAGAATTTTTTAACAATTAAATAACTATTATTACAGGAGAAAAAAAATGCATTCACCAAATCAAGTTACAGGTTGGAGAAATAATTGGTTTGTTAGAAATATTTTAACTGAATTACCAATTATTGGCGGATTTTTTGCCGCTAATCATGTTTCGGACATGCTATTCGTTGCAGGAAAATCAGCTGCGATGATAGCTGGCGGCTCATTTGGAATGATGTTTAACGCTATAGCAGAAATAAAAGAAACGGATGATATGAATACTGCTATGGCAAAAATGACTGCAAATATGACTGTAGGTTCAACAGTTGCAGTGATGGCATACAATTCTGCTGTTGATTTAACAAGTGCTAGTTATAAATTCTGCAAAAATACTTTTTTCTCTAATAATATAAGTGCAGAACATCAAGAGTTAGAAGAGGTACAAACTTCGTCAGAAAATGAAGAAGATTTTGAAGGCACTATAGGACTTAACCAAGTAATTTAAAATTAAAAGCAGTTTCTTTTTAGAGACTGCTTTTTTTTCTTTAAAACTTACGACTACCAAGTGCTAAAAACCCTCTTAATCCTTGTTGATTATCTTGTTCTTGAATACTCGTTTTTGCAGATTCGTATTGAGCATCAATAGACTTTTCTTTTATTTTTGAATAGCAAGCTGCAACAAGATAACTAAATATTGCTACACCAGTATTGGCAACAAATGAAATATCTTCGAAATTTTTTACAAAATAATTACTGTCTGCATTTTTGTGTTGTTGAGAGTGAGTATTTTTATCAATAGAAACTGCCGTTATATAAGCAAGATAGAATAAAACATTCGAAATAATTGGCGGTAAACTTTCAATGTAATTTTTCACAATTTCTCTATTTTGATCTGCTATTTTTAATTTTAATGCTTTAGAAACAATAGGTTGCTTGACATCACGATCATATCCTTTCAATAGCAATTCCGTATCTTTTGAGAATTGAATTTTTTCATAACCTGGTAAATCTTTTGGATTTTTTTGACCAGCACAACTTTGGTAAGTATTTATCGCTAAATTTTTTACTGCAGGGAAAAGACCAACTAATAAAATTGCTAAGGAATAACTGATCACTAAATCTCTCATGCCATTTTTAGTTTCAAGATAATGATCAAATGGTTTTGAATAATCGGCTGTTGTTTCAATTAAAAAGTTTAAAAATAACATCATCCAACTTGCGTAATAAACCCCTTGACGCACATTGCTTCTTTTCCAAAAACTCACTTTCTCAATGTAAGTTTGATTTGAATCATCATATACAAATGGTTTTGCTACTTTTTTTCGTGGAGATAGAAGGGGAGTGATAATTTGCGGATTAGAGTCATCATTTCTTGTTAAATTCTCTCGGTTTTCTTCATCTCCTAATACATCTAATAATTTATTCTCTTTTTTCATAATTTAATCCTTTAAATTTTTATTAGCGTCATATATAAAAATAGCTGCTATTTTAAAAACAGCAATATTTGGTATTTAACGCATATTTCATTTAACGAGAAAAAATATGAAAACTTTTTTATTTAAGCCTTTTCTATTCTTAACTATTTTTGCAATGAGTTCTGTAGTAAGTGCACAAACTAATTATGAAGAAATTGCCCAACAAAAACTTAGCCAACTTGAAAAATCAGTTGGTGGCCGCCTTGGCGTTTCAGCAATTGATTTAGCAAGTAATAAGGAAATTCAATATCGTGCTAATGAACGTTTCCCAATGGCCAGTACATTTAAGGTGATGGCTGTTTCAGCTATTTTGAAAAAGAGTGAAAAAAATAAAAATTTCTTACAACAAAAAATAAAATATAAAAAAGACGATCTAGTAATTTATTCTCCTGTTACTGAAAAACATGTTGTTGATGGCATGACAATTGCTGAATTATGTGAAGCAACGATTACTAAAAGTGATAACACTGCTGTTAATCTTTTAATGAAAAAGGTAGGTGGCCCGCAGGGCGTTACACAATTTGCTCGTTCAATTGGTGATACTTCTTTCAGAAGTGACAGATGGGAACCTTATTTAGGTACAGCAATTCCAGGTGATTCGCGTGATACATCTACGCCAGCTGCTATGGCAACCAGTTTACAGAAACTTGCGCTAGGCAATGTTTTGCAACCAACTCAACGTGCTCAATTACAAAAGTGGCTTAAAAAGAATACAACTGGCGATAAAAGAATTCGCGCTGGTGTACCGCAAAACTATGTAGTTGGTGATAAAACTGGTTCAGCTGAGTATGGTACAACCAATGACGTTGCAATTATTTGGCCGCCAAAAAATCAAGCGCCTATCGTGATAGCAATTTACTTTACTCAAAATCAAAAAGATGCAAAGTGGCGTGATGATGTAATTGCAGCTGCGACAACTATTGTAATTGACGCATTAAAATAATAACGAATATACAAATCATCATTTTAATTTATGGAGAAAAATCTAATGACAATGGAAGTACTTGGTTATGCCGCTCAAGCTGTAAAAGATAAATTAACTGAATATCGTTTTCATCGTCGCGAACCTAGAGTTGATGATGTTGTGATTAAAATTCTTTATTGCGGTATCTGTCATTCTGATTTGCATCACGTTAACAATGATTGGGGCAGAGCAAATTATCCGATGGTGCCTGGTCATGAAATTATTGGTCGTGTTTTAACTGTTGACTCCAATGTCACACGTTTTAAAGTTGGCGATCATGTTGGTGTAGGTTGTATGGTTGATTCTTGCCAACAATGTGGAAGTTGCAAACAAGGATTAGAGCAATATTGTGAAAAAAGCCCTACATTCACTTACAACGATATTGATCGTCACGATAACATGCCTACATATGGCGGTTATTCTGAAAAGATCGTGGTTTCAGATAAATTTGTAATAAAAATTCCTGAAAGCTTAGATTTAAAAGGAGCTGCACCACTTTCTATGCGCAGGAATTACAACTTGGTCGCCACTTAAGCATTGGAACATAAATAAAGGTTCTCGTATTGCAGTGATTGGTTTAGGTGGTTTAGGGCACATGGCATTAAAACTAGCAAAAGCATTAGGCGCTCATGTCACTTTGTTTAGTCGCTCACCAGGTAAAGAACAAGATGCACGTCGTTTAGGTGCAGACAAAATCGTAATTTCTACTAATCAAGAACAAATGAATGCCGTAAAAGGTCAATTCGATCTTATTCTTGATACCGTACCTTACACGCATGATCTGAATGCATATATTCCAACCTTAGCAGTTAACGGTACCTTGGTTGTACTTGGACTGTTAGGAAATATCGAACCAACAATTAACACGGTACCAATGATTATGGGCCGTAAAGCAATAGCAGGTTCTGTGATTGGTGGTATCGCTGAAACGCAAGAGGTACTCGATTTCTGTGGCAGACATGGCATTACATCAGATGTAGAAATAATCAAAATGCAGGATATTAATGAAGCATATCAACGTATGATAAAAAGCGATGTCAAATATCGTTTTGTAATTGATATGGCGTCATTGAAAGAAAAATAAATACGAAGACATAAATAAATTTTTAACAACAAATATGGGAAATTTTATGACAACAAAGATATACACTTATTTTATCCATTCAGAAAATAGCACTATTCATAAACTAGAAATTAATAAAAATATTATAACTATTTTTTATAAAGCAGCTTTGCTATTGCATTCAGACGGCATAGATTCAACCCATATTTCTTACAATATGATGAATGCATTAGAAGCAAAAAAATTTACATTAGTGGGTACAGAACAAAATGGTTATCCAGAACATCGCGATTTGCATATCGATAATTCGGATCTGGATCCACAATATGGTGGTGAATTTCCTCATGCACATTATAAAATTCCGGGTGGTGAAGGAAATACAGTTAGTCCTGAGCATCTAAATGCTTTTTTAAATGTCGCAACAAGTGCAAAAAAAGGAAGATATATTGGAATTGATACCGATTCAGCAAAAGAAATATTAGATGCATACCAACAAGATTTTGCTGCACAAGCTAATTGTCCTAAGAAGCAAGAGCAAATCTATCGTAGGGGTAGAAACAAACATAATGAAAAACTAGATTTCGACACCTGTGGCAAACAAATAAATAATCGTGATTATCCTGGAAGAGAGCAATTTCCTTATCCACCATCACTTCGTGGTTATAAAGAGCCTACATTATTTTCTGCAAACAGTAATAAAGCTACGCCTTTACCTGCATCAAACCAAAAAAATAATAACAATGATCAATCAGAAATAAATGTAGTGGCATGTGGTGGATTAATGCTTGCGATGTTCGCTGTTGGTTATTTGTATAAAAAAGTTTTTTCTGCTCCAACACCAGCACATCAAACAGCAACGACTAATAACAACAATCATTCACAGCAAGAAGATAGAGTTTCTTCGAAAAGAGGTTTTGCGAAAAAGCATAGATAGAGTATGTGCTCTGAAATGAGCCGCAGTAATTTTATCTCCGATAATTTTTATTATCGGAGATTGTTGATGGGAGGTGAATTCCAGCGCGAAATGCGGCAAGCCAAAAGCAAGTCCGGTAATTACTGCGTATTCTCCCTCTAGTTGTATTTTTATAGTTTTCTTTTTGCCAAATTGCTTGCTTAAAGAGATCGTTATATTTCATGTTAATTTCAATCGGATTTTTATTTTCATCACAAACATGAATTGTTTCTTCAAAATTTTTTGCATAATAATCATCGAATTTACTCAAGTCATAGCCCTGCCAAATCTTGGCATACATTTCTTTAAATATTCTTCAACATTCATGAACTTCATCCTTTATTTAGATTTTTTTTCATGTTCTAATAACCATTGTTTCCGAGCAATTCCACCACCATAGCCACCAAGATCGCCATTTGTATTAATAACGCGATGGCAAGGTACGATAATAGCTAATTGGTTTGCGCCATTAGCTCTGGCTACTGCACGATATGCAGTTGGTGCGTTTAGCGATTGCGCAATATCTAGATAAGAACAAGTTTCACCAGGTGGAATTTTTCTTAATTCTTGCCATACACTTTTTTGAAAAGTTGAACCCACTAAATGCATCGGAGTTTTAAATACAAACTTTTTTTTATCAAAATAATCTGCTATTTCAGATTCAATGCTTTTAATAATATTTGTTTCCCCAGGAATAATTGCGGCCTTTAATTTTTCTCTTAATCGTTTAACTTCATTCTCTAAACCCCGTCGATCAACGAATTCTAATAAATACAGACCATTTTCATCTGCTATTGCAATCATTGGTCCAAGTTTGGTGTCTAACCATGCTGCTTTTAGAATTAGATGATTTGCACGTGTAGGAGCAGTTCCCATTATCTTTGAAAAAGCATCTCGAAAACCGCTGCTAGATTCATATCCTGTGGTTAATTGGGCATCAATCACCGCGTGCCCTTCTTTAATGTGTTTTAACGCCAATCCCATACGCCTTGCTCTTGCGTATTCAACGAATGTCATTCCAAATCGTTTTTTAAATTGTCTTCTTGCAGTCGAAACATCTATAAATAATTCGCGAAAATCCTGCTCTTTCCAACGTTTTTCCGGGTTGTCCTCAATTGCTTTTACTAAAGTTCTCACAATTGCAGATACTTGATTGGGATGAGATAAAGGTTGGCAGCGTTGACAAGGTCTAAAAGAGGCAAGTAATGCTTCTTTAGCAGTTTTAAAAAATTCACAGTTTTCAAGCTTTGGTTTTCTAGCAGGACAAGTAGGTCGGCAAAATACACCTGTTGTTTTAACACCCACATAAAAAATACCT
>CAZYCO010000044.1:1649-5457 GCA_964645885.1 uncultured Gammaproteobacteria bacterium | reverse complement strand
GTATTTTTTATCAATCAAAGCCTGATAATATTCCTGTCTTTTTTTAAGGGTTAACATTGATTAATAGTCTCACTTAGTAATTCAAAAAGCTCTTCGCTACATCATAGTGAGTTTACTAAATACTGCCGCCGAAATTCAGGCATTGATTTTTTCATAGGAAATTTTTTAAAAGTAAACTGTCGCACTTACTTTAGAATTCGCCGGGACTGATTTCAGTGCTAATTATTAGAATCCTACCTTTTCCATCATCTGCCAATAACTAGGATATAAAATGTTAACTTATGATTTAGGAAAATTTAGAAAAGCAAGAATTTGGTTTGAAACCAATAGTGATCTTGAATTAAAAGAAAATGAAAATATAAAGGAATATGAATTTAAATATAAAAACAGGATCGTAAGTAACGATCGTACAATTATTGTGGAACTATCAATTCCGTGTGGAGGTAGAATCACGTATGGTATATTAGGTGTAGAATTCAAGCATAAGCCTAATAAAGTATTAACCGTAAAAATTCCCACAGTAAATAGTATTAAAAAATATTTGGAAGCTCAATTTTTAAAATTCTTGTAACTGAAAAAATAATAAAAATTGTTCCAGGTATAAATATCCACCAAGCTGAAATATTTAATCCATATATAAATCGTCCGACATCCCCTTCTGATGAGAAAGTGGAGACCATAAAATATTGTACTAACGGAATCATATTTATAATAAGAAACCAATAAGCAAAAATAAATTTTATAGCGCTTTGCTGAACGTTTTTATAATTAAGTAAAATAAAGCAAACAATCACAAAAACAAAACTCACACTACTCCCTGCAATTCCAATCAATGCAGCTGCAAAACCACGGTTTGAATTTATTAAATAAGTATAAGGAACATCTTCATCAACGTTTGTTAAAAACCATCCGCCATACTGTACATCAAAAGGATTATTTTTTACGCCATATAACCATGCCAGTGTGCCATGCCCCCACTCATGCAATAAAATAGATACATAATAAGCAACGAGTATTGCGATGATATTGATAAAAAAAATAATAATTTGGTTTTTTAAAAAGCGCTGCATTAAGAAAATTCTTGTTTGTGTATTAATATTTTAGGCCTACTTAGCTTCGATTATAGTTCAAATTAAAATACCTTCTTACACTAAAATTTGTTTTTGGTGTTCTGAAGTATCACATCAAAAAGTTGCAATTCTGTTTTATCTGCGCCTCTTTCTAATAACAGTTGCACGACGTCAGCATGTCCATAACAAGAAGCTAATTGTAAAGGTGTTGCATTTGGATTAAATAAATTATTTGTTGATGACTTTGCATTAACAGATGCACCGGCATCTAGTAAAAGCTTTACTATTTCTATATGGCCATGGCTAGCTGCAACATGTAAAGGTGTAATTCCAGCATGGGATTTTGCATCTAAAGATAACCATAATATGGACTTAGGTTGACTTACTATTGAGCTTACTTCTTCAATACGATTGTATTGCGCAGCATAATGTAAAGACGTCCATCCTATTGCATCTTCAATTGGCATGTTTATTTATCTTCCGTATTTTTATCTTGCTAAAAATGTTTTTATTTATAAAAAATAACCTTGAGATTCTTCTATATCATCATCTTCTACATAATCTTCTGAAGGTTCAGTATTCTTTGATGAACTAGCTGAAGTTGAGCTTAAGCTATTTGAATTCAAAGGTTTTTTTATCGGTTGTACTACTGCTTCTTGTGTAGCAGGCGCTAATTCAAACTCCTCATCACTTGCGTCAAAATCTGATGCTGTATTGTTATTATTGTTGTTATTGTTCTTCATTGTTTGGGAACTTTTTGCTTTCTTCATTTTATCTATCATTACAGCAGACGAAGATGTTAATTTTCGTTTGCTCGTATTTTCTGAATAGCTTTCACCATCTGTATCCGGTGTTTTTAAAGTGTCGAATTGCGTTTCTGGTATGCGCTTATTTTTTTTAAAAGATTCCAACATTTCGGCACAATTTTTCGGTGTATAAACACCTAATAGTTCTTGGTGAAGTTCCTCTTTGGTTGGAATGACTATTCCATCAGGGTTTTGTGCAAGAAAATCTTGTGCAGCTTCATCGCTTGGTTGATAAATTTTAAAATACCGTAAATTAATACGATTTAATTTTTTAATTAAGTCGTCTTTTTTGTTACTTAAATTTTCTCCAGTCGCGATTCCGAAATTTGAATCTGGACCAAAAATATATGCCATGCGCATTTGCTGATCTGCAATTAATAATTTCATGGCACGTGCTTGTGCGATAGCAAAAGGTAAGTCTGTAATGGCAGTTTTATTATATTTTCTACGAAAAATTTCTAAAATAAATACTAGAAAACAAATGCTATTTAGTTGCTGAGCTAAGCAATCTCTAGCCGCATCTTGCGGGTTAACACCTGGCTTCACTACTCTTCTCATAATTGAATAAATTAAACCATTTGTGCCCAACCCTTTTTCTTTTAAATCATCTGCGGTGATTGCTTTACCTAAGCGTGCATAATCAAGCATAAGTTTTGCTAATTCTTTTTCTGCAGCAGGATTATTTTTTCCGGTTATTTCATAAAGAGAATCAAGAATTTCATTATATTTTCCGAGTTGTCTTATCCAATCTTTCATACGCCCGGAATTAGCAATATTAATTAAACTTCCACCAGCTATTACGAAAATTTCATCAGTCTTGGATTTTTCAATTTTTTGCCCTCGTTCGGAAGACTTAAGCTTTAAAAACGAAGAAATAATTTGGCGAGCAGACATCCAATCAAGTGAACCTAAAGATTTTGCATAATTTTCAAGTCGCGCTAACTCCTCTTTTTCATCAGTAGATAATTTTTGTTTAGAAATAAGCTCTTCATGTCGGCTATCAAAACCAAGTACTTCTAATCGCATAGCATATAAAGATTCTGGTTTTAAATTATCATTATCTGTAATGCCATAACGTTTTATTGCTGTGTCCCAAAATAATTCAACAAAATTATCGATTTTAAATCGCTCTACATCAAAAAATTTTTTTTCAACTTCTATTTGCCTTTGTAATAATACTTGTAAACCTTCGATTTTATGTTTAAAAAAACGTTGTTCTTGGCTATCTGGCATAAGGTATCCTTCCCTTAAATTTATATATCTAGATTATTCTATTTCAGTATAAATGAATAATATTATAGCCTCTCTCTTAGTGTCGCACTTACTTCTGTCATCAGCCACGCGCTAATTATTTTGTAGTTGTTGTAATGCATCTAGTTGATTCGCTTCTGTTGGTACAGTCGATTCCTCTTTTGTTTCTTTGGTTTTATAAAATGTATTTACTAGTGATGCAGAACTATAAAAATTAGAAGGCTGCGTAGTTGATTCATTTGTGTTTACATTTGACGATTCATTTTCATTTGCTATTGATTGTTGTTTTTCCATGGCCTGAAAATATTTTTCTTTTAATATCTTTTGTAGTTCGCCCGCTTTTTTAGCAATAGCAAATAATTGCTCTGGTGTTATTTCTTCAAAAATTTCACGTTTCACGAAATTTACATTGTTATTGTTAACATCTTCTTCTTCGGCAAAAGCATGACCAAATTGTTCACGATAATACTCAAAGCGACTTCGATTCGAAGTTTCCATCCATAAATCAGGACAATAATTTTTTATAATGCTTAGTACATCTTTACGAACATTAAAAGGTAAATCACGAATTGCTTGACCTATTCTTGCAATAGATTCTTTCATCGCAGAATGCAACATGCCGTTATGTTCATATTTAACGTATTGAGTATTTTGATCTATTAATTTAATTACGTAATTTGC
>CAZYCO010000044.1:0-1627 GCA_964645885.1 uncultured Gammaproteobacteria bacterium | reverse complement strand
CCCAGCTTTTTGAGGACCTATAACCTTAATTTGATTTTGCATTAAAACATCTGCGTATTTTCTACTTTCTGTACGATGATGTTCATATGCTATTCTAGGCAATGGTCTTAAAAAATTTACAAGTTGATTTGATGTGTGTTTAGAAGCTTGTTGTGTTAATAAATCAAATTGATCACAAATTTTATCTAATATGGTTATATCAATGTGAGATTTAATTTCAATTTTGCATTTTTGTGAAAGAAATAATTTTAAATCATTCATTAATTTACTTAGTTCTATTAAATTATTTACTTGAAATAAACTATTTTTTCCTAGTAACAAATTCACATTTTTTACAAAACTGCCAATTTTGGTCCGTGCTTTAAGTGGTAGACCCGATTGGTTTCTTTGAATTAAAGTAACTAATGTTTTCAATGTTTTATCTAATAGCGAATGATCTTTATATATTGTTAAACGCGGATGTTTAAATACATTTTGCACAATAAACTGAAAGATAGTTGCATATTCAGCAATGAGGTTCATACAAGTTGCTGCATAATGAAGATCGGTTTCACGTATTAAAGATGGATCAGTTATTTTGTCGGTTATAAATTCGCTTTCTTTAACCACAAATTTAGGTAATTGACTTAATGCTTCACCACTATTTTTGGTCCAATGATCAAAAATTTCAAACGGTGTAATTGAATATTCTCTTAAAGCATTTGCTAAAACTAAAACCCCTTTTAAGTCATGATCAAACATATATGGCATATGCATTAAATTATTACGTAAATGTTGAAAAGCAATAGCAAGTTTATTTGGTAGTAACTCTTTTAGTGCATGAGATAGTTTTCTTGCATTAAATATCAATCCAAATAACATAATCTGGTTTTCAACCGGATCATTTATATCCAAGTTATTTGGAGACATTAAATTTTCGATTAATTGTTCGCTATGTTTTGCAAGCCTGAATACTGGATTTAATAAATACGGATTTATTTCGTTATTGATAACGATAATGCTAGGTTTTGGCTTAACTTCAGCAGGCTTTTCTTCTTCTCTAGTATGAGTAGGTTCTTGTTTTGTTGGACTAACATATCCTTTCTTTTCTTGTTTTTGTTTTTTAAATTCTTCGAGTCGCTTTTTCTTTTCCTCTTTTTCTTTTGCTTCTTTTTCTGCTTGTTGTTGTTGTTCTTTTTGTTTACGCTCGCCCTCTTTTTGTTTTTTCTCTTCAGCTAATTCTAAATTTTTTTCTTCAGCTACAAGACGAGAATGAACGTCTAGCAATTTTTTATAAGCAATTTTAATTTTTTCCAAGTTTTCAGTAAGTGTTTTTAACGAGTTTTCTATTCTTGGCTTGACGTCAGGTAAGGTAATATGAGGCTGTTCTATTCCTTTTACTGCCTGCTCTTCAGCTTGTAACTGCTGCCGGCACTTATTAATTTCATCTTTTTTTCCGCTGATTTCTGTTGCAATAGTTTTTTTAAGTGCAGCAAAATTAGCTACTAAAACATTCCACTTATTTATTTGCTCAAGAAATTGTTTAAGCGTGTTATCAAATTGCTCCGCCACGCTTAGTTGAGAAAATTTTTCAAGATCGCTAATTGTTTTAATAAAAGAGTTAATTTCCTGTTGTAAATTAATATGT
>CAZYCO010000043.1:15517-16346 GCA_964645885.1 uncultured Gammaproteobacteria bacterium | reverse complement strand
CGAAAGAAGTATGACGCCGATTACCTGAATCAAAAGGTGATTTACGTACTAAACGATGAACGCCGCTCTCAGTTCTACACCAGCCATAAGCATAATCACCAATGACATGGATAGTCGCACTTTTGATTCCTGCGACCTCACCTGCTGAAACTTCAATTAATTCCATTTGGAAACCGCGTTTTTCACCCCAACGTAAATACATACGTAATAACATTTCTGCCCAATCTTGCGCTTCGGTACCGCCCGAGCCAGCTTGAATATCAACGAAGGCATTATTGGCATCAACTTCATTTGGGAACATACGTTGAAATTCGAGTTTTTCTAATTTTTGCTCAATATTTGCGACATCTTGCTCTACTGATTTAAAACCAGTTTCATCATTTTCTTCGAATACTAAATCGAGTAATTCGGCTGCATCGAGCAAGCCTTGATGGATTTGATCTAAATGTTGAATAACGGCTTCGAGCTGGGCACGCTCTTTGCCTAAGCTTTGCGCACGCTCTTGATTGGACCAGATGGTAGGATCTTCTAATTCTGCTAAAACCTCTTGTAAACGCTCATTTTTGCCATCGTAGTCAAAGAAACCTCCGCATAATGGCATTGCGTTCTTCTAAATCTTTTATTTTGGTTTTAAGCGGACTGATCTCAAGCATGGAAAATCCTTAGAGATAAAAGTCCGCGATTATAAACACAGATTTATTGACTACCAAAAAATAAATTTGATGAAGCATTATCGTTTTGTGCTTCTTCAGTTTTTTGAGTTTGTAAATCTTTTTTAAGTTCTTTACTCGCTGGCGCTAAATTCAATGCTAAAAATTTAACTAAATAG
>CAZYCO010000043.1:10890-15483 GCA_964645885.1 uncultured Gammaproteobacteria bacterium | reverse complement strand
AAGCAGGTGTAAGGATTGGAAATTTTTTTTCAATTTCAATAATTTGTCCCACAAATTTAACAGCATTTCTAGAATTATGATTACTAATATCTACAGTTAATTTTTGTAATTCATTACAAAAGGTTTTATTTGAATTAATAAATAATGTGCTAGTTATATTGCCTGCAAATTGATTTAAAAAAGCAACTATATTTTCTTTAAATTCATTAGATGAATTTTCGTTAGGAAAATAAAATGCTTTTACAGTATTAAATATCAACTGACCAATTACTTGGTGATTTGATTGAGCATTGCAAAGTTTAGGATATTGTTGTTCAACCAAAAAAATTGGTAATTTTTTTAGAATTGCAAAAGTTTTATTGAACAAAGCATTATTTTTAAGACGTTTTTCCATAGACGAAAGACTCTTCAATTCCTGTACCGTGTCTTGTATTGGAAAACGATCGCTCAAATTTTCACGCTCTATAAATTTGCAATAGTTTTCAATTGCTACGTTAGTAGATACATTCAATTTTTGATAATCATTGATACATTGTTGCAATGTACAATTACTAATCTTAGAGAAAGAAATAAAATTGTATAATCTATGAATTAAATTTCTCATTTCATTTGATTGACTAGAAGATTGTTCCCATTCAATACATAATGCATGTTCATAAAAATTCAACTGATTTTCTAACTGTTGAATGTAATACAATTGAAGATCAAGCCAATCTTGTTTAGTAGAAATTTGATTAACAGGAACGTTGTTTATTTTCAATTCTATTCTGGTGTTTAAGTGATCTTGAGAAAATTTTAACGCTGGATCAAATATCAGTTTTATCCTTTTTTCTAAGTTAGCTTGTACATCTTTGCTTGTTTTGCTTGTCCAACAGAATCCATTATCTTCTTTTTTATATATTTGCTTTTGTTCTTCGGTATAAGGCGCGTCACTTTCTCCCATCCAAAAATTGTAGTAATCATCCATGTATTCTGGATATGAAGCTTGAAAGAATATATTAATACTATTTTTTGTTTGCTGAAGACTCTCATTATCTAAATTTGGATTATTTAATAAATTTAAGAAGTTCTCTAACTGGATTATCACTAAAGTAAGTTGAATTGAAAAACTTTTACCGTGTTTTCTAAGCTTATAATTTGATATTTCATTGTAAAATGCATTTAATTTTTCTCTGCAAATTTTTTTCGAATCTGTCTTCTCAATAATAGGTGGGAATAAAGGTTCATCAACTTGAAATTGAAATGTTAGCGTTGAATTATTGATACTATTATTTTCTACATTTGAGCTGCTTTCTTTAAAAGCTGTACTTTGCGCTGTTTCTTGTTGTTCTGTTAATTTGTTTATAGAAGGAGTAAAGGAAATTTCCCGTGCTTGTCTTTCTTCTTCTTGTTTCATCAATTCTTTAATATGAGAAACTTCAAATTTTATTTCTTCTTGTGGCTGTATATTCCCTGGTTCTGAAGCTGTAATTTCAGGTGTTTTAGCTTCTTCTTGTTGTTGAACCACTGGCCTAACATTCTGTGATGATTGAACAACTTGAGTAACTTCTACTTCACTATTGTTATTAGAAATAACTGGTGATGTAGTTTGTTTAACCTTTTTAGATTTAGCTTTGGTTGGCTTTGTTGCGTACATTAAATAATTACCCTAGAACGAAAAAGGCAAGATTCTACCTGTTAAAAATAATAAATAATTAAGGTTTGATTATGCCTTTACCCTCTTTATTAAATCGTTAAAATAGGGGTCTAATTACTATTTAAATTGAAATAACCATGTCACAACCTAATTTTTTCCAACAAATCGAACAATTAAACCTAGAAAAAATTACTAAGATTAATAATTTATCTGGTAGTGCTTTAAGCCTTGCTTTATCGCATTTGGCCAAAAGCTATGAGCGTCCTTTTTTAGTTGTGACCACTGATAATCAAACCGCCCTGCAGCTGGAACATGAGATTCAATTTTTTTGTAAAGAACAGCCTGAATTATCGATTGAACATTTTCCTGATTGGGAGATCCTGCCCTACGATCAATTCTCACCTCATCAAGACATCATTTCCGAACGTCTAAAAACACTTTGGCAGATGATGCATCAAAAACGCGGTGTAGTGATTGTCTCTATGACCACAATCATGCATCGCTTAGCGCCGCGCGAATTTTTATATAGCAATACATTTTTACTTAAAAATGGCGATGTCATTGATACTGATAATTTGCGTTTGCAATTGACACAAGCTGGTTATCGATTTGTGAATCAAGTGATGGAGCACGGCGAATTTAGTATTCGCGGCTCGATTATTGATTTATATCCCATGGGTTCTGACTATCCATTTCGTATTGATTTATTCGATAACGAAGTTGAAACCATTCGCACGTTTGATCCAGATACGCAACGTTCGATTGAAAAAATTGAACAAATACAATTATTACCTGCGCATGAATTTCCATTAACAGAACAAGCGATTAGTCGTTTTCGTCAAGGTTTTAGAGATATTTTGACCGGCAACCCATTACGTTCAACTCTTTATCAAGATGTGAGTCAAGGTTTAGCGCCTGCAGGGATTGAATATTATTTACCGTTATTTTTTGAAAAAACTGAAAATTTATTTGATTACTTGTCGCAACAAACTGTAGTAATTCAAGTTGGAAATTTAGTACAAACTGCCGAGCAATTTTGGCAAGAAATTACAGAACGTTATCAACAACGATGTTCAGATATTCAACGTCCAATTTTAGAACCAGCAAAAATATTTTTAAGAGTTGAAGAATTATTTTCGGCATTTAAACAATTTCCGCAATTGAAAATAGTAGATGACAATGCAGATGCTGATGTTTCTTTCGTAACAAAATCAGCGCCAACAATTACTATCGATCACAAAGCTGAAAAACCATTTCAAGCAGTAGAAAATTTTTTATTAGAACATCAAGAAAGCGTTTTATTTTGTGCAGAAACTGCAGGACGTCGTGAATCATTAATTGAATTATTTGCAAGCGTTGGTGTTAAACCAACGATGATTGAAAGCTTTGATCAATTTTTAAAGCAAAAAGACAGTATTGCCTTAACCGTTGCACCACTAGAACGCGGCTTACAATTAGTTAATCCTGAAATCATTGTACTCACCGAATCACAATTATTTGGCCAACAAGTGATGCAACGTCGAAGACGTAGCAAAACGCGTATGGTCGATAGCGATGCAATCATTCGTCATTTAGCTGAATTAAATATTGGTGCACCTGTTGTGCATATCGATCATGGTGTAGGTCGATATCAAGGTTTGCAAACCTTAACTGTTGGCGGCACGGTTGGTGAATATCTAGTTTTACAGTATGCAGATAGCGATAAAGTTTATGTTCCGGTTGCATTGTTACATTTAATTAGTCGATACAGCGGTGTTGATCCCGATCATGCACCTATTCATAAATTAGGTGGTGATCAATGGGAAAAAGCAAAACGCAAAGCCGCTGAAAAAATTCGGGATGTTGCTGCTGAATTATTAGAAGTTTATGCCAAACGTGCAGCTAAAAAAGGCCATGCCTTTGAATTCAGTGATGATGCTTATTTAAGTTTTGCAAAATCATTTCCATTTGAAGAAACACTTGATCAAGAACAAGCAATTGCAAATGTCATTGCCGATATGAAATCGGAAAAAACAATGGATCGTTTAGTTTGTGGTGATGTTGGTTTTGGAAAAACTGAAGTTGCCATGCGCGCAGCATTTATTGCATTGCAAGCCGGCAAACAAGTTGCTGTATTGGTACCAACTACCCTACTTGCACAACAACATTTTCGCAGTTTCCAAGATAGATTTGCTGATTGGCCAGTTAAAATTGAAATGCTATCTCGTTTTCGTTCTAAAAAAGAAATTGAAACTGCAATCAATCAAGTTGCTGAAGGTAAAATTGATTTGATTATTGGTACCCATCGATTATTACAACCTGATATTCGCTTTAAAAATTTAGGATTATTAATTATCGATGAAGAACATCGATTCGGTGTACGTCAAAAAGAACAATTAAAAGCATTGCGTACTGAAGTCGATATTCTAACGTTAACAGCAACACCAATTCCTCGTACGTTAAATATGGCGATGAATGCGATTCGTGATTTATCTATTATTGCAACACCACCTGCAAAACGCTTATCAATTAAAACGTTTGTACAAGAACGTAATCAATACGTTATGCGTGAAGCGATCATGCGTGAAATATTACGTGGTGGCCAAGTTTATTTTGTTCATAACAATGTAGAAACCATTGATAGAACTGCAGATGAAATTGCACAACTGATTCCTGAAGCGCGTGTTGCTGTTGGCCATGGCCAAATGCGTGAAAGTGAATTAGAACGTGTAATGAGTGATTTTTATCACAATCGTTTTAATGTTTTAGTGTGTACCACAATTATTGAAACAGGAATCGATATTCCTACCGCAAACACCATGATTATCGATCGTGCTGATCGTTTTGGTTTAGCGCAATTACATCAATTACGTGGCCGCGTTGGCCGATCACATCATCAAGCCTACGCTTATTTAATGACACCTGATAAAAATAGAATGACAGCTGATGCTGAAAAACGTTTAGATGCAATTGCTTCA
>CAZYCO010000043.1:0-10880 GCA_964645885.1 uncultured Gammaproteobacteria bacterium | reverse complement strand
CCATCGCCAGCTTAGAAGATTTAGGCGCAGGTTTCACACTTGCTACGCACGATATGGAAATTCGCGGTGTTGGTGAATTATTAGGTGATGAACAAAGCGGTAATATTCAAACCATAGGCTTTAATTTGTATAGCGATTTATTAGAACGTGCAGTACGTGCTTTAAAATCTGGCAAACATTTTGATATCGATATTACTAAAAACGAAAACAGTGAAATTAATTTGCATATTCCAACTTTAATTCCTGAAGATTATTTGCCTGATGTGCATACGCGTTTAGTTTTATATAAACGTATTGCTAACGCCAAAACCAAAGAAGATTTAGATGATTTACAAGTTGAAATGATTGATCGATTTGGTTTATTACCTGATAGCACAAAAAACTTATTTCAAATTACTGAATTAAAATTATTAGCAGAAAAAATTGGGATTAAAAAAATTGAAGGCAGTGCGCAAGGTGGTCGCATTGAATTTCAAGATCAACCTAATATTGAGCCAAATAAAATTATTCAATTATTACAAACACCGAAGTCTATATTTAAATTAGATGGCGCGAATCGTTTGAAATATATAAAAGAAACTAAAGATATGGCTGAACGTATCCAAGCAGTACGAGAAATATTACATGGATTTATTAATTAAAAAATTTCCTTAAGAAATACCCATAATAGTGAAAAAACCTATAAAATAAGCCAAAAAACTACTTTTCAAATTTGTTTTTTCAGTTCAAAATACTGCCACCCGCTCTTATAATACCGCTCTTTAAACTATTACCCATTTAACCAATTACTCCAGGGAATACGGATCCATGTTCATGTATACCAAAGAACTTTCATGTTGTTATTTTCCAACAACAGTCACACTAATTGATGATAGCACTACATTTTTAACTAATTTAGAACTACATCTTCGTCAGCGGAATATTGCGAATCAAAAGTTTTCTAATCCAGAACAAGCATTAAAATTTTTGCTTAATCATTATCAAATTAATACTGCTATTGATAATTGCATTGAGCATTACTCCAATCTTGAATTAGATGATTATGATCAACATAGCGTAGTAAAAATTGATAATTTATATCAGCAAATTTTTAATTCTGATCGTTTCAACGAAATTGCGGTATTAGTTGTTGATCAATCAATGCCTGGCATGAGTGGAATGGATTTATGCCGTCAATTACGTCATCTACCATTTAAAATTTTGATGTTGACAGGTGCGACATCAAGTGAAGAAGTCATTTCTGCTTTTAATGAAGGTATTATTGATAAATTTGTTTCTAAAAATGAACTTAATTTTGATCATTTGCTCTCAATCATTGAAGAATTAGAACGCACCTATTTTCGTGAGCGCAGTCAAACAATCATTCAAAATATTATGCTTGGTGAAACTGCAATTAAAGAAAAATCATTCGAACCAATATTCAATGAAATTATAAAAAAATACGACATAGTCGAGTATTTCATGTATCAACATGAAGGTGGTTATGTTCTGCTTGATCAGAAAGGACAAGTATATTGGTTCATCGTGCAATCAAAAGAACATTTAGAACATTGGCATGAAGTTGCGATGTATCATGAACGCAGCGATACAATCATAGAAAAATTAAAAAATCATCAAACATTATTTTTCGTTGATAGTAATTCGCCATGGCCTAACACTGATGAAGAATGGTTAGAACATTGTTATTCAATCCAACCTATACCAAACAGTGATTATTATTACACATTGATTAAACCAGATATGAACAAACCAATTTATGGTTTGCTCACTGACAAGCAAGTTTTTTGTTATCAAGATTTTTTACAAAAAAAATAGACTACAATAATTTTAAGAAGTGAAATTCAGGAAGATATAGCCATGACCAATATTAACGATCTTGATAGCATTATTAACGCAATCAAAAAAGATGATGCTGAGTTCTTTGAAAAAAGGAAATTAGAAAATTCAAATTGGGCAATGCAAAAAATTCACTATAATCACTTCACTATCCCCTATTTATCTGTTGCGATCGAACTTGGAAGTAAAAATGTTTTTGAAAAACTACTTTTAATTTCCGACTATAAAGTAGAGAGCTTCAATACAGATGCCATTATTGGAAAAGCACTTCGCTGTTATTACGATGCGGCTACAAATGAATGGCCTAAACAGCAAGATATAGATAATCGCTTTGACATTTTAATGACGCTTATTCAAAAAGGTGCTAATCCCTATATTGATGCATCAGAAGAAAGAAATATTTTTTATTATATTGTGCAATTAGAGCAAAATCCTGCCACCCAACAACAAGCACGTGCTTTATTTGACATCATGCTTGATACGCCATTTCCAATTCCGCTGCGCAATGTGCTTTATTTGATAAAACAAGTAAAAGATAAGCAATTTTTCATAGATGAAATTAAACGCCAATATGGCTCATTAGATTTAGCTTCACTTAGTGGTTCACTCTTAACAACCGCAATTGGTGAGAATAATTTAGAAACAGCAAAATATTTAATTGAGCAAGGTGCGAGTATAAATTTTTGCGGCCTTGGTCAATCTTCACCTTTGAAAATTGTAGAGGATAAAATTGCTGCTACCAATCCAGTAAATAAAGAAGAATTAAAAGCCTTACAAACATTTAAAGAATATTTAGTAACTAAAGGTGCACACGCTTATAGCAATCCGTATTTCAACTTAAAACTGCGTCCTTATATCGATTTTAAAGAAATATCAAAACCAAATCGTAATTGGGTTGAACTTGCAAAAAACGCAATGAAAAAAGCTGCATTAGAAGAAAATGAAAAATGTCTGCAATATTTAGGCTCTAATCAAAATGCAGGGCAATCGCCAGTTGATTTCACTTGCAGTAATAATTTTATCGAATTATGTAAAAACTTCGTTGAATTCTTTACAGAGTTATCCAATAAAAAATTTTTTAAAAAAGTAGAAAAAATTATTAATGCTCATCAACCACAAAGTAATAATAATAACGAAGTAAGCATCACTAAAGAAAATTTACCACCCGTATTAAAAGACTATGTTTCAGACGATGAAGAATATAATTCTTATGTGGATTTTGTAGCGACGCTATTTGAACTTGCAACTAAAGACATGAAAATTGGCTATAAACAGACTTGTTTTATACCTATGTTTCCTCCTGTTTTGAAAACAGGCGAACAACAATTCTTAACTAAACTAAAAAAAATAAACGTTGATGACACTGACAATGATGCCTTAAAACAAAAATTAGAAGGCATAGCAAAAGATTTAAAATTAACCCCAAAATTGCAAGCTATATTAAGTGAATTAACCAATTATTTAGCAAATCCTGAGCAATACCAACAAGCAATAATAGAACCAAAATGATTATTATTTCATTGATCGAGGAATACGAGTTAAGGTAATGATGCCTTCAACTTTATCGAAATTTATTTTGCCAGTACCGTTACCGGCGTTTAACCACTCATTACTGTATTTTGAAATTTTTCTTGAGCGCGGTGAATGAGGCGCCACTGGTTCTAATTGTTTTTTATCTTCACTTAATTTTAAACGACCATCATCCATTAATTGAATTTTGTTGTTTTGATGTGCACCGGTTTTCATCTCACCCGCACAATTAAATGTTTTTTCAATTTCTGCATCTTCTGCATGCGCTAATTTATAACTTAAATGGTAGCTACCAATTAAGCCTGATACTTGGCCTAATTGATGTGGATAATTTTGTTTTACCTCATCAAAAATAAAACCTGGTTTTTCTTTTTCATCTAGGGAAAGCGCTATTTTTTGCGCCTTTTGATCGAGTAATTTAATAATTTTATTGTAACTAGGTGAATCAACATGACCATGTTGTTGATCTAATTTGTTAGTTTTCTCGGTTAAAAAATCATAACTAATTTCATTTTGTTGTTCGCTTGCAACCGGTTCACGCTTATCAGATATTAAATAGTTAAACCAAGCAGCTGCTTGTTCAATTTGTTGTTGCGTAGGACTTAGATAATTAGTGATAACTTGAAAATGCGGCTCACTTCCATAACCATTTTCTTGTAAGTAATTAGAACAAAACGCACAGTTTTGTTTTTTCTTGCCAGCACCATCAATAATAACAATTGTTTCTACATCTAATGCTTTACTGAGGGCCGCAATCATAGTTTCAGCATGTATTTTGCGTTCAAAAGTTAACGTGCTCGCATTGTGATCTTTTTTATATTGCGCTCTTAAATCTTCGATTTGTTGGAAACGTTCGGAATTCAACATATCCGCTAAACGATAGACAACTGGTGCATGATAATTAGTGGTAATGACAGGTTGTTCATCTTCTCGAATGCCAATTGCGATAAAAGTGAGTGATCGAGCATTAATTCCTGCTGATAATGAGTTAACCACTTGTTCTGCAATATTTTCTAAAGTTAAATTTAAGGTAAATTTCTTTTTGGTTTTTAGTTCTAATCGAGTTTGTTTGAATAGCTCTTTTTGAGGGGAAAAATTTTTAAAATAACTTTTTTTTAATGCGCGATAATATTTAGCTAAAGTTAAAATCGCTAAATTTTGTTGGTATTTTGCATCAAGTTTATATTGATACTGCTTTAAAAATAATTTCGCTATCACTAATAATTTATTTATTTTTGCAAAATCTGCTTGCTCTTTATCAGTGCAACTTTTGTTGATATTAACACCAAAAAAAACAACTACACCTAACCACTGATGTACTTCGCTCGGATCATTCGCTTTTAATTTTTTTAAAATTACTAAAATATGTCTAAACGAATATTCTATCCAGGGATAACATTCATCTTCATCTACAGGTGTAAAACAATCTTCTGATAAAAATCCTGCATGAGGCTCACTTAATTTCAACTTTTTTTTATAAGTTGAATAAAGCGTATGATGATGGTTATCCAATTCTATACAAAGCGTGGTTAGGGCAGTCATTTTAATGATCCAAATACTTTTATTTTACATCAATCGTTATAAATTTTTCTGATTCGTCATCACTTATTTCACCCTCACCTTCTACTGAAGATTTAGGTGAATTATTTTCCGACACATTAGAACACCACGCTAATTTACGCATCCAGCTAAAACAGTGAACTGCTGTTCCTTCTTTAACTTTTATATTTTTAACTTGAGGTTCAAATTGTTTAATATAGTCATTTAATATGGTTTCAATTTCCTGAGTTTTACCTTGTTTTTCTGCATTATCTAATATTTCTGCTTTTAATTGTCTGTAATCATAACTTTGATGACTAAAATTTTTTGGATTAACAAATGGTTTTAATGCATCCGGTAAACTACTAAATTTATTACTAAAACATTTAGCGCCTTTTGCTTCTAGCGCGCTAATTAAGTTTTTATCTTCAGAAATCATGGCAGCTGCTAATGGTGAGGTGCTACTAAAGCCACAAAAATTTATATCGACTTTATCGATAATTTCAATTGCAAGCTTTGGGGCTTGTCGCATAAGTGATAAAAAGAAAGTGCTATGGTGACTGTAAGCATCTGCAAAACCAGTGCGCGCTTGCAGCACTTCAAGAATATTTGCTCGTAAATCAGCTCGATTAACGTAAAGCTTCGCAATCATATCAATATTAAAATGAGGTGATTTAAATGCTTCAGTGATCATTACTCGTGCGGCGCCTAATCTTACTTCTTGAAAAAAGATAGAGAGAAAATCATCTGTTAAAAATGGATTAACACCTGATTGAATTAATATTTCGATTAAATTTTCGAATATTTTGGCTTTAGGTACGTTTTTGTGTTGTAGCCAATTTTCTAAAATCGGCTTTAAATATTCACTGCATAATTTAACTTCTTGTTCTTTAGTTAATGTTGAAACCTCTAATAATTTTTTAATAATAATTGTTTTTTGTTCTTCAATTGCTAATTTTAAACAAGTTTTTTCCTCACCATTATCTCTCAATTGATGGAATGCCCAATTGTCATAAGGATGTAGATTTTCATCGAAGAAAAAAGCTTCTTGTTGAGCTATAGCATATTGTATTTGGAAATTTTCGATTGTTGATTCTTTCATCATAAATCTACTCCTTGATTTAAATAGATGTCCTTTCAAATCAAGTATTGATGGAGATTTGGATTATTCAAGAAAGAGTGAGAAAAAATGGCCAATTATTTTTTTAAAATAATTATTCCATCCTTGGAGGGTGTCAATCCGCTTAAAATTTAAACTCTAAAATTGTTCATCTCATAAGAACTGCTATAACGAGAACTATTTGGCACTGGCATATAACGTCTTACTGCACTTGGAAACATTCTATAGCAACTGCTTGCACAGCCATTCATCTTTAAAATGGCGCCACTAAAACCATTGCTCGCTTTTTCTAATGTCCACATAGTGAATTTACCTAAACCAAATCCAGCAACAGAACCAAGTAATGATCCCAATGCACCTAGAAGAAGATTAACTGATTGCTCAACAGTAAAAGGATTTTTAGAAAAGAAATGTGCCGCAATTAATTGGCGCATAACTGATGAGCCGACAATGGTTACCGCGCTTGATTTATAATGTACAAGTTGATTTCGTTCATTAGTTGAAAGGTATCTATTTTCAACTTGATTAGGATGAGTTTTACTCCAATATGCAAACGCTACAATAAAAATTCCATTTGTTATTGCAACATTCAACATTCGTCTTTCAAACGTGCCATCCAACGACCAACCTGCAAATGCTGACGCTAACTTAAAAAGAAAAACAGAAATATTATTCCATGCTGGATCGACACCACATTTTTCAAGAAAATTAGCAAGTGGTTTTTCACCAACTGATGCAGCAAAACTTAAAATCCACGTTCTAGAAGTAGCAGAAAGTAGCGGTTTCGCTATTTCAGGATTTCTTTCAACAAATGCAGCAATACTATGCGCTATATTTGCAGCAAGCATTGGTGATTGCTGAATTACGCTGCTCACTAATGCAACACTAGTTTGTAATTGTTGTAGTTCATTTTGATTAACCATAGTTTCCTCGTTAACAGATAAAAAAATAGTGAGCATAAAACTATATTCTCACTAAGCTATTGTTATTAATTTTGGTTTGATCTAGTTAATCCTATTCTACTAGATGGTGTTTCTTCTTCTAATTGCTTATAAGAATTACTACCACCACACCAATTGAGTTTACGCATCCAACTAAAACATCCTGTTGTTTTAGGTTTTTCGATCAACTTTTCAGTTTCAACAAATTGATTATTGTTTTTATTTTGTGGTTCAAATTTTTTGAGATAGTCAATTAAAGATTCTATTAAGACTTGATTATCTATTTTTGCTACGTTTCGAAGAATTTCTTTCTTTAAACTATCTGGCGAATAATTCTCATCACTAAAATTTTTTGGATTAACAAAAGGCCTTAATTCCAGTGGTAAATCATGAAATGAATTTGTAAATGATCGTGCTTCTTTTTTAATAAGCGACTGGGAAATTTCAGAATAGCGTAAAACACTGGAACTTAATTCATAAGCAGTGACTGAATTTGAAGTATCAGATGTTAATTTCTCTGCAACAATTGCTCGAGGAGAGTTTAGATAGTAACCACAAAAATTTGGATCGACTTGATCTAATATTTGATTTGCAAGACTAGGACTTTTTTGAAGAAGCGCAATAAAAAAAGTTGTATTGTTGTCATATACATCAAGTGAACCAAATTTATTTTTAAGTGCTGCTTGAATATTTGGTCGTAATTTTTCATTTTCGATATAAAAATCAACAATGCTATCTAAATTAAAAAACGGCGAATCAAATACAGCATTTAATATATGTTGTGATTGTTCATCTAAATTTGAAAATAAAGCAACATACAAGCCTTCACATTTACTTAGATCTACTCCACTTCTAATTAAAGCTTCTACTATTTTTGCTCTACTATCTTTAAAAATTTCATCACTTTCTTGTTGCCATAAATTAATTGCTAATTTCAAACTTGTAGTTGCTAATATAAATTTTTGTAATTCATTTAGTGTAGATACTGCTAATAATGTTTCAACGATATCAAGTTTTTGTTCTTTGATTGCTGAATCAATACAATTGGTATCATCTAGAAAAAAAAAAAGAAAAAGCCCAATTTCCACTAGCTTCAATATTTTCCCTAAAAAAACGAGCATTCCCATTTTTAATAGCATTAGAAATTGTGACCGAATCAATATATTGGGATGGCATCATAACGTTTCTCCTTTTTTTAAATAAATTCTTTCTATTTATAATAGCTTTATTTTTTCAACTAACTATGAAGTGAAGTTTTTTCAGTATTCGAATCTGTTTCCTCTACTTCATGTTGTGCTGTTTTATCTTCTGTTATCTGTTTGTTTGTACCACTATTTGCTCGTGATGTATGGAGACTATACCAACCAATTGGCGCTATTAATTGAGTATTGTTGTTATCAGAAATAAAAGATAAAGCACCTTTATTTTCCATTTCTGTGCTTAATTTTTCTAATAGTTCTAATGTTTTATTTTGCTTATCTAATTCTGTTGTTAAGTCATTATGTTCTAAATTATGCCTTGCAATTATTTCTCTATATTTTTCTAAAGTGAGCGTATTAGTATCCAATGATTCTTTTATTAAAATTAGTCCGTCTAATATTTCATTTATACGTTTAGTTACAGTTAACATTCTATTTTTCAAAATATTTAATGGTGTTTTAAAACTTGGACCACAAAAATTAACATCGGTTTGCTCATCTTTAATTATTTCAAACGCGAGCGGTAAATTAGTGTTGATTGCTGCAATTAATAATGTCGAGTTTTGATCACAAATATTGAATGAACCTTTCAAATTTTTATATGTAGATAAAAAAAATTCTCTGTAATCTTTATCCAGCATTTTTGGACTAATTAATTGCGTGATGACTGTTACATCTATTGGTTCAAAAGCATTTAAAGTCGCTTCAATTTGCGCACTATCTTTTGACATCGCTGCTTTTTTTAATGCTATTAATACAGCATTTTCATTTTGCATGTTCCTTTCCCCTTTTATTTATATGTCCATATTTACATTATTTTTTTCCATTCGTTGGTGATGGTAATGGGTTATCTTTTGGTATTGACTGAGTAGGCGTAAGTGGACAACAACCAAAAGAATTAAAAGCTCTTGTCCAAGAAAACCATTGATTTGTAGATGCCTTTTGTTTAGGCGTTTCTTTTTCTGTTTCTAAAACTGTTTCTTTAAAAACTTCACGCTCTTTAGCTTTAGAATCGTCAACTTCTTGCGCTTCATTTTTAATTGCATGAGTTTGGTTATTATTGTTCGAAACGATATCTGTTTGTGTTTGACTTATTAAACACTGTTTTACTTGTTGAAGTTGTTCTAAATCTTTTTGTGTTTGAACAATTTTTTGATCCAAACATGTTAAAAACGATGTTAAATCTGAACTCTGAATATTTAAAATTTTAAATTTATTTTTAACTTTCTCTATTAAAAAAAGTTTTTGTGAAATATCTAATTCAGGATGAACAAGTAAATCGGCAATTGCTTCCCAATTCATTGGATAGAAAGAAGAATTAAGTGCGGATGAAATTACATCTAACGCTTTAAATTTAGTAGCAACAAAAAGCAAACTGAATTTGACCATCTTTGATGTATAAAATGGATCAGCGCCTGCTTTAATAAATTCTTTTATAATATCTTCTCTTTTTTGTTTCTTATTTGGTCTTATACCTGCTTTTTCTAACTCATATTCTGTATTCAATGCAGAAATTGCTGCTCCTAGATACTTAAAATTATTTAATGAACCTTTTTCAACGGTAGAAATTTCGAATAGCTTACGAACAACATTCGACTTACCTTCTTCAACAGCTTTCTCTAAACAAGAACAATCTAGATCAGTGATCTCATAAAACGCCCAATTATCTTTTTTCTTTTTATACTGCTCAAAAAAGTCAGCATTATCTTTTTCAATTGCAGAAGTAATTTCAAAGTCAAATGAATCTATTTGTGTTTTCATTATTTCTTCCTAGTTATAAATTTAATTTCCTTTACTAATTTTTATTAGACATAAAAAAACCGCTTATAAAAGCGGTTTTGATTTCATTAAAAAATTAGTCTGATTCTTTTTCACTATCAGCATGATCAGATGGTTGTTTTTCTTGCTGAATACGTTGATAAATTTCTTCACGATGAACTGATACATCTTTTGGAGCACTAATACCAACTCGAATTTGGTTTCCTTTCACTCCTAAAATTGTTACTACAATTTCGTCGCCAATCATTAATGATTCACCAACACGTCTTGTTAAAATTAACATAACACAACTCCTTGCTAATCCTTACTTTAACTTCCCCAACTACCAACTACACTGTACTGTTCTCAATATTCGGTGCATGTTACACAAGCAAGCTTAAAGAAAAATTAACTAAAAAAATTTCTTCAAACTTTATTTTTGCTCCTTATTTTCGAGATTGTTGGGGATCGAACTCCTCTTCTGGATCCTTATCTAGACCAAATGCGCTATGTAATGAACGCATGCCTAGCTCTATATATTTTTCGTCCACAATTACCGAAACTTTAATCTCTGAAGTAGAAATTAATTGAATATTAATGCCTTCTTTACCTAAAGTTTGGAACATTTTAGTCGCAACGCCAGCATGACTACGCATTCCAACGCCAACTAGAGATAATTTTGCAATTTTGTTATCGCCGACAATCCCGACAGAACCGATGCTTTTCGCTGCTTGCTCTAATATTTCTTTCGCACGCTGGTAGTTATCGCGATGAACGGTAAAAGTAAAATCAGTTAAGCCATTTTTGCTGATATTTTGCAAAATCATATCGATATCAATATTTTCTCGACTAATTGCGCTTAAAATTTGAGACGCCATACCAGGAGAATCTGGTATACCTAAAATGGTTAATTTCGCCTCACTACGGTTATATGCAATACCTGAAATAATGGGTTGT
>CAZYCO010000042.1:13573-16701 GCA_964645885.1 uncultured Gammaproteobacteria bacterium | reverse complement strand
ACCATTATATTTGCTAAGTTTTCAAAATAGCTTGCAAGTTGTTGTGCTGTTACTTCCCCAACATCGCGAATACCTAACGCATATAAAAATCTAGCAAGTGTAGTTTTTTTACTTTCTTGAATTGCAGTTAAGATATTTTGAGCTGATTTTTCAGCCATACGTTCAAGTGGAATTAAATCGTGTTCATCTAAATAATAAATATCTGCCGCAGTTTTAATTAATTTTTTATCGACTAACTGTTCAACAATTTTGTCACCTAATCCTTCTATATCCATTGCTTTGCGTGAAGCAAAATGTTTAATCGCTTCCTTGCGTTGCGCACTACAAAATAAGCCTCCTGAACAACGTGCAGCTGCTTCATCTTCGACGCGTTCAACATCTGCACCACACACAGGACAATGCTTTGGTAATTTAATTTTTTCTGCATTCTTAGGTCGACGTTCAAGTACTACCGATACAACTTCAGGAATAACATCACCTGCTCGTCGCACAATAACTGTGTCATGAACACGAATGTCTTTACGTTCAATTTCATCCATATTATGTAAGGTTGCATTACTAACTGTTGCACCACCAACAAATACTGGTTTTAAACGAGCAACAGGTGTAACCGCACCTGTACGACCAACTTGAAATTCAACCGCTAAAATTTCTGTTAACTCTTCTTGCGCAGGTAATTTATGCGCAATTGCCCATCTTGGTGCATGTGAGACAAAACCTAATTTTTCTTGTAATTTCAAATCATTTACTTTGTAAACCAGACCATCAATTTCATATGGCAATTGATCACGGCGATTTAACAGATCGTGATAAAACGCCAAACAGCCATCTATACCTTTTACTAATTTCATTTCTTTAGATACGCGCAATCCCCATTTTTGTAAGTGTTGGATCGCTTGCCAATGCGTTGTGATATTAAAATCAGGTTGCACGCGTGCTACAGAATAAAAGAATACTTCAAGTGGTCTTGTTGCTGTTATTTTAGGATCTAATTGTCGCAAACTTCCTGCTGCTGCATTTCGAGGATTAACAAATACTTTTTCTTCTCTTTGTAGTGCTCGTTTGTTTAATGCTTCAAAATTTTTCTTAGAAATTAATACTTCGCCACGTACTTCTAAAAATTTTGGAAAATTATTTTCATGTAATTTAAGTGGTACGCTGGAAATAGTACGAATATTTTGTGTGACATCTTCTCCAGTTTGACCATCACCTCTAGTTGCAGCTTGCTTCAATAAACCATCTTCATATAAAAGTGAAATAGCTAAACCATCGAGTTTAGCTTCACAAACATATTCGATATCGCTATTAATCGGCAGGTGTAATCGATCACAAATACGTTGATGAAACGCTCGTAATCCTTCTTCATTAAATACATTGCTTAATGACAACATTGGAATGTCATGGCGTACTTCTGGAAAAGCTGATAATGGTTTTGCACCTACGCGTTGGGTAGGTGAATCAGATGTAATAAGTTCAGGGTGCTCATGTTCTAGTTGTTGTAATTGCCTAAATAAACGATCAAATTCACTATCAGGGATAGTTGGAGCATCTAAAACGTAATAAGAATAATTGTGCTGCTCAATTGCTAGCCGCGACTCTGCTATTTGTTGTTTGATGGAATGTTTGTCAGATGACATTGCTACCCTTTTTGTAGGGTGGGCAAAGCGACATCGTCGCGTGCCCACCTTTTTAATTTATGGTGGGCACGCTGACGCTTTGCCCACCCTACAAATTTTGCTTAGCTATAATAGAAAAAGCTTCAAGCCATCATCAATTGCTGCACACGTTTACGGTAACGATAAATTGTACTTTCAGTTAATGGTTTGCGTTCTTCATCCAGTAACGTGCCATTTAAACCTTCTGCTAATTGGTTTGCAGTTTTAAGCATGAGTTCAAAACGCTCACGATCTTGATCATTACCATGTACTTGCATAAACAGACTCAAACCTAAACAACGCATATCCGTTAATTTACTGATATCAAATGTTCCAGGTTTTGTTGCAGAAGCAACACTAAACCAAACATCGCCACTGCCATCGGGATATTGATGACGATGAAAAATATTCATCTCACCAAAACATAAATTAGATTCAGCAACAGCTTGCGCCAATTCATATCCTGCAAATTGTTTTCCATTTTTTGCCATGACATACAAAATTAAAATATTAGCAGGTTTATGTTGATAGCGATGTTTAATATCTGTTGCTTTGTTTTCAAGTAAGGAAGTTGCGTTATCAGTATGTTTTTTTTCTTTTTCAATTGCTTTATCTGCAATGATTTCTTGCTCTGCAATTGCACCTTCAAGCAATAAGTCATCATCATCTAAATCAAATGCATCATTGAAATCATTTTGCGTATAGTAGGTTTTGGATTTTTGTTGCGCGCGCCTGCTTTGCCACAAATTACGAATTAATAATAAAACCCCTAAAAAACTAAGACTCATCCCCAAAACTATTCCAGCTAGTTTCATTCTCAATTTCTCCTAAATTGAATTTATTATACTCTACTGTTTTTTTAAGCTGTTTCCGCCAACTTTAACGCATCCTGCATATTGACTGTAACGGGGCGCGACACACCTGGTTCACTCATCGTTACACCAGTTAAATGTTCTGCCATTTCCATAGTTAATTTGTTATGAGTAATAAAGATAAATTGTACGGTTTTTGACATCTCTTTTACTAATGAGCAGAAACGTACAACGTTTGCATCATCTAGCGGTGCATCAACCTCATCCAATAAGCAAAATGGTGCAGGATTCAATTGAAAAATTGAAAACACCAACGAAATTGCAGTTAATGCTTTTTCCCCACCTGACAACAATTGCACGGTTGCATTTCGTTTGCCTGGGGGCCGCGCCATCATGCTAATACCCGTATCTAACAAATCATCTCCCGTCAAAATTAATTCGGCATTACCACCACCAAATAATTTTGGAAATAATTTTTGAAAATTATTATTTACTACATCAAATGTTTCTTTGAAGCGCGCTTTAGTTTCGCGATCGATTTTACGAATTGCTTCTTCTAAAGCATTTAATGCTTCTTGTAAGTCATTCATTTGCGCTTCTAGATAAATTTTTCGCTCTAATTGTTCTTTATACTCTTCAATTGCAGCTAAATTAATTGCGC
>CAZYCO010000042.1:5691-13558 GCA_964645885.1 uncultured Gammaproteobacteria bacterium | reverse complement strand
CTAAACGTTGAATTTGTCGCTCAACTTTTTGCAATTGCTGTTCCCATTCTAAAATATTTGCTTCAGCAATTAATTGAGATAAAACAGCTGTTAATTGCATATCTGTTTCATCGTATTGTTCTTCAATATTTTGCTTTTTAACTTTTAAAGTCTGTAATTCTAGTTGTAGATTTTGGAATTGTTCATTTTGTTCAGCGACATTTCGCTCAGCATTTTGACGTTTTTGTTCAAGCTCACGATATTCAGCTTCTACTATTTCAAGTGTTTGTTTCACTTCTTGCAATTCTTGTTCAATGATTAAACGTTCAGATAGTGCTACTTCCAATTGTTGTTCCAATTGCGGTATAGGTTGCTGTTGCTGGATGATTGCTTGTTCTAATTCATCATGACGCTGCTTCATTTGTAATGCATTTTCTTCACTACGCTTAATTTGTGTTAATAATGCATTACGTTCAGCAGTAGTAGATTGTAATTTAATTTCGAATTGTCGTTGTTGCTGTTCTAATTGACGTGCAGCATCACGTTTTTGGTGTAAGTTTTGTGATAATTCATCACGTTGTATTTGCAGTTGTTGTTTTTCATCTGAACAATTATTCATATCTGTCATTGCTTGCTGCCAACGTGTACGCGCTTGTTGTAATGATTGTTCGATATCAATTAATTGTTGATTTAAATTTTGTAATTCTTTTTCAATTTGTAATGCACGTTCTTTAATTTGTTCGGAACGTGTTTTTTGAATTCCAATTTGAGTATGAATTTGATTTTGTTGTGATTTGATTGCAGATAATTGACGTTGCTGTTCTTCTCGTTGTTGTTCAAATTGGGTCAATGTTTGCTGACCATTGCTTAATAAGCTTTGTTTTTCATTTACTAATTGTTCGGATTCTGCAATTTTTTGCTTTAAATCAGCTAACTCTTTTTCACGTTCCAAAATACCTTGTTGCATATTTTTTTTTTTTTGAATTCTTACCCAGCCTCGTCCTAACCAAATACCGTCTTTGGTGACAATTGATTGATGTTTATCGAGTAAATGCATACGTGATAACGCTTGTTCTAAGTTATCAACGATTAAAATATTTGCTAGTAATTCTTGGATGATTGGCCAATCACTTTGAACATAATGCAATAAGAATTCTGGAGAATTTGCATTTGAGTAATCGGTAGTGTGGTCCCGATTAATCAAGACCACACTTCCGTTTGTAAGGCCTGTTAGGGCACTTGCAACACTCTCGAAACTATTGGTACAAATTGCTTGTAAGTATTCACCTAATACAGTTTCAACTGCGCGTTCATAATTTTTTTCAACTCTTAATCCTTGCGCAAAACGTGGATCATGAGTGAGTTGCTGTTTTTGCAACCACTCCATTACGCTTTTATCTTTTTGCCCTAATGCTTCTTGTTGAATTGCTTCTAAGGAAGCTAGTTGCCCACGTAATTTTTGTAATTCACTACGCTTTTGATCAAGCGCTTGTGTTATTTCTTGATTTTGCTGACGCTGTTCTTGAATATGTTGTAACGTTTGCTGTAACACAGTTTCATGATGTTGAATTTGCTGCTGCAAGCCTTGCCACTGTTCTTCAAGTGCTGCAATTTGTTGTTGTAATTCATCATTTGGCTGTTGTTGTTTTTGCTGCTCAAAATCGCTTATGCGTTTTTGAGTAGCTGCGAAATTTTGTTCTAAGTGCTGAATACGTGTTTGTTCTACTTGTGCTTCTTGCGTTGCTTTTGATGCGCGCTGTTGTAATGCATCCCATTGTTGTTGCATTTGCTGCATCGATTGCTCAGATAACTTTAATGTTTCACTTGCTTCTAACATCACTCGACTCACTTCTTGTAATTGAGGAGTTAATTCAGCAATCGTTTGTTCTAATAGCTCTAAACGTTTTTGATCATCTAAAAAGTTTTGTTGATTTTGTTGAAGTGCAACAGCAGCTTTTTGCAAATCAAGTTGTAATTCTTCAAGACGTTGTTTTTGATGTTTTAACGTTTGTTCTAATTCTGTAATGACAGCGCCTTGACGATAAAAACGATCTTGCACTTTATTGTAAGCTTCGTGAGATTCTTCTTGAAGTAAATGTTGTTTTTCTTGCAAAGTTAAAACGTGTTGTAATTCTGCTCTACCTGCTTCAAGCGCAGTTTGTTGTTTTTCAATTAAAATAACTTGTCTTTGTAAAAACTCTTCTAGTTCACGCCAGCGCATTGCTAATAATTCAGCACGTAATTGACGTTCTTCTTGACGTAAAAGTTTATATTTTTCTGCTGTTTCTGCTTGACGCTCTAAGCGTTCAACTAGCTTTACATTTTCTTGATAAAGATCGTTTAAGCGTGTGAGGTTTTCTCTTGTATGTCCCATTCGTAATTCAGTTTCGCGACGGCGCTCTTTATATTTAGAAATACCTGCTGCTTCTTCTAAATGGATACGTAATTCATCAGGTTTAGCTTCAATAAAGCGAGAAATCATGCCTTGTTCAATAACGGCATAACTGCGAGGACCTAAACCGGTGCCCAAGAAAATATCTGCCACATCGCGACGTCTGCAGCGGGTGTTATTAATAAAGTATTGAGATTGACCGTCTCGAGTCACAAGACGTTTGATAGCGATTTCACTATAACGAGCATATTCCCCACCAACTGAAACATCAGAATTATCGAATACCAGTTCTACAAAAGCTTGACCAACCGGATGGCGATTGAGCGAACCATTAAAAATGACGTCAGTCATCGATTCGCCACGTAAATATTTAGCGGAACTTTCTCCCATTACCCAGCGTACTGCATCGATAACATTTGATTTTCCGCAACCATTTGGGCCTAAAACGGCATTCAAATTGCTAGGAAACGCAAGCGTTGTTGGGTCAACAAAAGATTTAAATCCTGAAAGTTTAAGTTGCTTAAGCTTCATGCTGTTTCAAAAAATTGGGGTTAAAACTTAAAGGCATTGTAACAAAGACTTAAAAAAAATAACCCCCTTCTTGCAGAAATTGCTTCAGTAAATTGGAATGGATTAAGAAAAATGCGATAGTTATAACTCTTGTTTATTTTTCTACAGCTAAAGGGAAGGCTATGCAAAGAATTAAATCGATTTTTGCTCAAGAATCCACTGCAGGAATTTTATTGTTACTCTCCACTTTACTTGCGGTCATCATCGCAAATTCAAAATGGCAGAACTTTTACTTTCAACTACTCAATACCCCTATCGCCTTTCAGTTTGGCACGTTTACTTTAGAAAAAACCTTCTTGATTTGGATTAACGAAGGCTTAATGTCGATATTCTTTTTCACCATTGGTTTAGAAATTAAACGAGCAATCTCTGATGGTTCACTCTCAACTGTCAGTAAAATCTCATTTCCCTTAGTCGGTGCGCTTGGTGGGATGGTCATACCAGCTTTAATTTACATTTTTTTTAACTATTCTGATCCAGTGGCAATGCAAGGATTCGGAATTCCAATCGCAACTGATACAGCTTTTGCTTTATGTTTATTAACGTTATTAGGGAAAAAAGTCCCTAAAGAACTAAAAGTTTTCCTGGTGACCCTAGCAATTCTGGATGACATTGGCGCAATTATTATAATTGCTATCTTTTATAGTCATGACTTATCGATGTTATCGATGGTACTAGCACTGGCCGCGATTTTAGTGCTTGCCATGTTACATAATTTTAAAGTTACTAAATTATCACCTTATTTAATTACCGGAATTTTATTGTGGTTTTTTGTATTGAAATCTGGGGTACACGCTACTTTAGCTGGAATTATCCTGGCATTTTTTATTCCTTATCGTTCCGAAGATGAAACTTACTCCCCTCTTCTAACTTGTGAATTGACATTTGCGCCATGGACTAATTTTTTAGTCTTACCATTATTTGCATTAGCAAATGCAGGTTTTGATGGCTCAGATATGACTTGGGCACATCTACTGCAACCTATCCCACTTGGAATTGCTATGGGACTCTTTGTAGGTAAACAAATCGGTATTTTTGGTGCCTGCTGGCTACTCACAAAATTTAATTCATTTGGATTACCTAAGCATATGACCTTGTTAGATTTATATTGCATTTCATTACTATGCGGTATTGGTTTCACCATGAGTCTATTTATCGGTGGTTTAGCGTTTTTAGATGATCCATCTAAATATATTTCCCTAGTTA
The DNA here is from genome assembly GCA_964645885.1 of uncultured Gammaproteobacteria bacterium. Classification (GTDB taxonomy): domain Bacteria; phylum Pseudomonadota; class Gammaproteobacteria; order CAZYCO01; family CAZYCO01; genus CAZYCO01. Next base: position 9,411 of record CAZYCO010000042.1, on the reverse strand, counting down.
AACTTGGTGTATTAAGCGGTTCAGTGTTATCGGGTTTACTTGGTTTTGCGATCTTAAAATATTATCGGAGCCCTAAATGGCAATGAGAAAACTCCATGCAAGTTTATTAATCACGCTTGGAATTGGTTTGGAATATTACGATTTCGTGATTTATGGCTTGCTTGCTAGTTTTATTAGTCAATTATTTTTTCCGAGTGACGATAAAACTGTCGCTTTTATTAAAACACTTGCGGTATTTGCAATTGGTTATTTAGGACGACCAATTGGCGGCGTTTTATTTGGCATATTAGGTGATCGATTTGGACGCAAAATAACCTTTTTAAGTGCAATGTTACTGATGGCATTCAGCACACTTGCCATTGGTTGTTTACCAACTTATGAAGCTTGGGGAAGTATTGCAACGTTTTGCTTAGTCTCATTACGTATTATTCAAGGTATGGCGTTTGGTGCTGAATTACCGGGTGCTGCAACTTTCTTAACCGAATATGTAGAAAATAATAGACGTGGTTTTCATAACGGCTTTTTATCATCGAGTATGAGTATTGCAGCAATATTCGGCTCAATTTCAGTTTATGTATTAACTACTTATTTTACCGAACAACAAATTTTAGCTTTTGGTTGGCGCCTACCTTTTTTATTTGGTGGCATATTAGCAATTTTAAGTTTTTTAATTCGTAAACAATTACAAGAAACACCCTATTTTTTAAATGCTGAAAAACATAAGACAACACTTGGACCATTTTTTGAATTAATTCGTGATTATCCTCTTTCGCTGCTACAAGGAATTGGTATCACTTTATTTGGTGCATGTTTTGTAATTTTCGCAATCACCATGCCCAGTTTTTTACATGAATTTTTTGGTTATTCTCTAACAGATACGAATTTAGCAAACACTTTTGTATTAATTTTTTCAATGCTCGCTACTCCATTTTGCGGTTTGTTATCTGATCAAATTGGCCGAAAAAAAATGATGCTCATCACTACTAGCATTTTTATTTTCACCATTTTCTTTTTATTTAATTTATTACAACAAAAAACTTTTTTTGCATTAATGAGTTTTATGTTGCTATATCAAGTTTTTATTTGTCTTTTTATTGTTTGCTATCTCACTTTATTAACAGAAATTTTTCCAACAAGAGTACGTTATAGTGGTGTTGCAATCAGTTATAACATCGCATTTTGCTTGGCGGGTTTTACACCAAGCATCATGACTTATTTATTAACTCAAATTAACAACATTCAAATTATTAGTGTTACTTTTGTTGTTTTGGCTTTAATTACTGCTTTCTCTGTTAAAAAAGTTCGAATAGCACCAAAACAAGAACTGTTATAGTTGTTTTGATGTTAAACTTTGTCGTTCATTATCATGATTATTGTTATTATCATCATCATTCTCATCTTTAGAACTTAAAGTTTCAGATCCTTTACAACAATTCCATGGAAAATTTATATATTTCGACAAACCAATTTGAGAATTTTTTCTAGGTGTAGTTTCTGGCGATTGTTGCGTTGGTGATAGAGGTACGTCTACTAATGAAGAAGAATTTCTATTTACTTTAAAAGAACCGCCTGATAAAAAATGCAATACCTTTCTTGTACCAAAATCATCTGCATTATTATTGTTGTTATTATCTGATACATCTACTTGCTGTTCTGTGGTAACTACTGATGGATCAGCGTGAAGTTTTAATTTCACTGGATGCTTTTCTAAATCTTTTTTAGAAAAAACCAATTGAATATTATTAAAAGCTAGTACTTTTCTGAAGTGATTTTCTTGCCTTAAGAAGTTACTAGTTTTTGGCAAATCAATTTTATTACTATGCTCTAATAAACAGGAAAGTAAATAATTTGTTTTATCGACAATTAATCTAGTTTTTTCAGGATCGCTGTTTTTAACATATTGAACACTCAATATTTTTGCTAAGTGTTGATCTAGGTTTGATAAAATCAAATTTCTATGGCTTTTATCAGCAAAAAAACTTTGATTTAAAGCAGAGCAAATTAAACGGAACAATTGATATTCATCTTCGCTCTTTGAAGTATTAATAAAAGACAAAAGTAATTTTATAGCTTGATTTAAATCTAAATTTGAAAACATTTTAACAAATACTTGTTCGTTATTTTTTACTTGTGTTGCTAACGCATTTATTAATTCATCAAATTTATTTCGCTTTTCACCCAAGCGAATGGAATCCAAATTTTTTTGAATACAAGCCAGCGTTAGCTGCGGTTGAAAAGCAAAACTAGTAAATGCTGGTGACCAAACCACAAGACCTTCTTGTACTAATCGTGCAAAAAAAACATCTAACTCTTCTTGAGTAAGTAATGGAATATTTGTTGTATCAATTTTAGAAATACCATCATAAATAGCATCAAATAATTCTTGAAAAGTTTTATCTGTTTTTAAATTCGCGGAAGCAAGATTAGTATTGGAACCAAATTGAATTAAAGTTCTATTTACAACTGTTGCAAATTTACTACTTTCTATTGATTGATTTTTATCGCTCTCAACAAAATGAGAACAACCATGCTGATGCAGAAAATATAATAGTGCCAAAATGAATGTTGGTTTATTTTTTGAGATGCCAAGACTATCAGTTTTAAAATAAGCCAAAAACATCAAGTCATAAATTTCTTGAATTTGATCTTCATCTTTTTGAGAAAAACCAAATAATTTTTGTTCTAAAATATGTGATAACGAATCAAAGAACGTTTGTTCAAAACGAATATTAGGCGCGATACTTAAAAGATAAAGATAAACTTTCCAATTAATTTTTGAATTAACTTTAAATGAATCAATTATTTTTTGAAGATAAGAAAATTGTTGATATTCCATAACATATAACAGTACATCATAGAACGGCTCAAATTTGTCCAAAGACATTCCAGATTCTGTCGCTTCAGTGGCAATAATATTTTTTGATAGAATTTTCAATGCAATATCGAATTTTTGCTCTTCACGTGCTTTGCATAAAAAACCAAGTAAGTTCGATATTTGATCTCGAGTTGTATTTTTAAGTAAATCATCAAAAAAGGCTTCAAATTTGATCCCAAATTTATTTTCCAAAAATGAAGCTAATAATAAATTACCACCTAGATACGCTGCTCTTATTAATTCTAATTTATATTCTAAGCTATCACAGTTAACGTATGGTAAAACTTGTTGTGCAAAAGCCACATCAGCAGTGGCAAATAAATTTGCCACTTCTTGTATCGGCGACCCCCAAATTAATTCTTTTTTATTGTTAAAAAAGAAATCTAATAATTCTTTACTGCCTTTAGAGTAAAAAGGAGAAAATAAACTTTGAAAAAAAGTATATTTATTTGGCTTAATTTGATTTAAAAATTCATCATATATCACTTTATTTTTGCTTTTTAACAACTTAATTATATTTAAATTTCTAAGATTAAAAGCTAAATAAAAATGTTCTAGCGCAATATCGCTATCATCAACTTTTTTCAAAAAATCGATTTGATTACATTGTATTGCTGAAGAAATAGTTTGTTCATGTTGATTTAAATGATTAAAAAATGCATTTAGTGTTTTTTGCGCATTTAAAAAATTCAAAAAGTAAATAATTGATGTATTGTTATCTTCGCCAACATCTTTTTCTTCTAATATAGAAAAATTTAGAATCGCCCGAAAATTAAAATTTTGAATGAAAAAATTAAAATCGTCTTGTATACATTTTAACAAGTAAAAATAATGATTTGCGTACA
>CAZYCO010000042.1:4412-5681 GCA_964645885.1 uncultured Gammaproteobacteria bacterium | reverse complement strand
GTATCGGAAAAACACTTTGCACGATTTTTGCAAAAACATTTTGCGCACCATAAAAATCTAAACTAATTGATCCTATATAATATTTCGACATTTCTTTAGTTAAATTCTTTTGATTGACTAGCGGTTTAATTTTGGCTGGTTTGATTTTTGGTGCAGTGAAAATGGAGCTAAATGAATCGAATTGTTCTTCTTTTAACATGGCATAATCCCTCTTGTTATTTTGTAATTATTTCCTTTTTAATTCCCAATCAATTTCACACATCAATTCAATAAAAAGCAACAGTAAAATTAGTTTTTCACTATAATGCTTATAAAAGTATAAAAGGCAAATATTAAGGAAATATTTATGGTTGATAATTCACAACGTTTTACCGATACAGTAGAACACTATTTGCGATATCGTCCTTCCTATCCCCATGAAATTTTAGAGCGCTTTATTCAAAGCGGATTAACAAAAAGTAGCATCATAGCAGATCTGGGTTCTGGCACTGGTTTTTTATCTAAACTATTTCTTGATTATGGCTGTACTGTAATTGGTGTTGAACCAAATGAAGCTATGCGTGCGGCAGCACAACAATATTTAAAATCGTACTCTTCCTTTACTCAAATAGCAGGATATGCCGAAGACACAACATTACAAAATAGCAGTGTTGATTTCATAACGGTAGGAACAGCGTTTCATTGGTTTGATGCAATTAAAACTAAAATTGAATTTCAACGCATTTTAAAATCAAACGGCTGGGTATTTTTAATTTGGAATGTCAGAGATATTGAGCACTCTGAATTAATGAATGATTATGAAAATTTAATTTTAAAATATGGCAAAAATTATAAAAATTCACGGGCACAAGAATTTGAAAAAACTGCCGTAGAACAATTTTTTGCTCCGAATAAAATGCATAGTGCAAGCTATCCCTATAAACAGCTATTTGATTGGCAAGGTTTCAAAGGGCGATTGTTATCTACTTCATATACCTTAAGAGAAAACGATCCTAGTTTTGACGATATGATGAAAGAGTTAAAAATTATTTTTGATCGCTATCAAAAAGAAAATCAGATTGAATTTTTATATCAAACTAAAATGTATTATGGGCAGATAACTGTTACTGAATCCTGCTCTAGTAGGAAAGATGGATAGCTCACAAAGCTTATAAAACATGACAATTTAATACATTTCTATTATCTTCTTAAACCTTACTTAAGACTTACTTTGTATAATGAATCTACTATGAAATATTTTCTCAACATCCCTTTATTATTTAATAATCG
>CAZYCO010000042.1:2990-4382 GCA_964645885.1 uncultured Gammaproteobacteria bacterium | reverse complement strand
TGTACTTAGGACAATTTGTCTCATTTATTGGCACTATGATTACAGGGGTAGCTCTGCCCTACCAAATTTATCAACAAACACATTCAACCTTGATGGTAGGTTTATTGAGTTTGTGTCAATTAATGCCGCTGCTTATTACAGCATTAGCAGGTGGTGTATTAGCAGATCGATATCATCGTAGACGATTATTAATTATCACAGAATTTTTATTATCGATTGGCTGTTTATTACTGGTATTTAATGCTGCTCTTCCTGAACCAAAAATATGGCTTACATTTATTGTTGCCACATTTATGTCGGCTATTAATGGCTTACATCGTCCTGCGCTTGATAGCATTACTCAACAAATTGTTGATAAAAAAGACTTTCCTTCTGTTGCCGCATTCAACATGTTCAAATTTAGTTTCTGTATGATTGCAGGCCCTGCAATTGGTGGCTTAATTATTGCTCATTACGGCACAGTGATTACCTTTATCATAGATTTCTTTACATTTTCTATTTCTCTTTTTGCACTGCTATTAATTCGTAATATTCCAAAACCAGTAAATGTAAAAGAAGAATCACCATGGTCTTCGCTTAAAGATGGGTTTCGATATGCCACTTCAAGGCAAGAATTAGTCGGTAGTTATGTAGTTGATTTTGTTGCAATGATTTTTGGTATGCCCATTGCGTTATTTCCTGCAATGGCTGAAACCCTGGGCGGTGCAAAGGCACTAGGTATGCTCTACGCTGCTCCAGCTGTAGGTGCTTTAATTATTTCTTCTTGCAGCGCTTGGACCAAAAAAATAAAACATCATGGTGCTGGCATAGCTATTGCTGCAATGCTGTGGGGAATTTCAATTATCTTTTTTGGTCTTTCAACAAATATTTATTTCGCACTATTTTTTCTTGCCCTATCAGGTATGTTTGATGCTATCAGCGGCATCTTTAGAACAACAATGTGGAATGAAACTATTCCAAATGAATATCGTGGACGCTTATCCGGTATTGAAATGATCAGTTATTTAAGTGGTCCTAAACTTGGCGATACTGAAGCAGGCTTTGTCGCTGCCCTCTTCGGCGTAACAGCATCCGTTATTTCCGGTGGTGTCTTGTGTGTAGTTGGAGTTGGTATCTGTTGTCTTCTGTTACCAAAATTTTGGAAATATAAATCTGAACTGTCTACAGAAGAACCTTTAGAAGAAACAGATAATGTTGTTTATGACTAAAAATTAAGCCACTTAAAACCATTCAGTTTTAAGTGGCGATTTTTTACATCATTAATGATGTGGATAACTTTGAATACTATTTTCATTAACAGACGCATTCACCCAATTTTCAATTTCCCCTATCGGTTCTAAGTTAGAAATATGAATTTTTTGAGCATGATGATGAAAAATAACAAGCTTATTA
>CAZYCO010000042.1:0-2963 GCA_964645885.1 uncultured Gammaproteobacteria bacterium | reverse complement strand
ACCTTTGTAACCACAATCTGATATGAGTTGATCCAAAATGTTTTCTATTGATTCTTGAGTTGCATAACTATTTGAATGTTGACGTTTTGCAATTTTCTGCGCTTGCTTCATAAAACTTAAATCATCTGTAGATAAATCGTAAATTTTGTTTTTCCAGGTATGTAATAGAAAAACTGAATAACAAGTCTTGTCTTTTGGAATTTTATCTTCTGATAATTTATGAATGTTATAAAACGATTTACTGATCTTTTTATTGTTCTCTACTTCTACTTCACTTATGCTTTCTTTGCCATAATGATAAACTTCTATGAATTTCATGTTCTCACCTTTTTTATAGATAAAGTTATAGCGCACAACAAATTGCTGTTGAAAAACTTTTGTTTAACTAAAAATTAAAATTTTTAAATCACATTCGTGATGCAACAAAATGTTTAAAAACAAGTGAATAAAATTGAAATGTATGGTGCATAAAAAAGCCCTCTTTAATAAGTTATTAAAAGGGCTAAATTGAAAAGAACATAAATGATGTGTCTTCTCGCTTTAGCCGGATTTATTAAGCGCCCGCAATCTGAAGTCAAATCGGCGCTGAGAAATAACATAACAAAAAAAACTATAAATGCAATTATTTTTTAATTCGTCATTGTCGGAGAATTATTGTTGTTATTGTTATCAGTAGAATAATTATTTTGTTGCACAAAATTATTCTGTAGTTGTAAAAGCTGAGCAAATTTTATATTTCTCTGTATAAGTTCAATTGCATTTACAGCAATATCATAAACTTTGAAATAAGTTTGGTAAGAAATAGGATTATCCTTAAAAATAGCTAAAGGCAGCGCTCGCAAATAGGAAACATTTATTTCCGAATCTAATTTTAAATAACTCAATATCTCTTTTGCTAATTTAAGTGGTTTATCCATATTTTGAAAAATACTATTTTTTGGCTGATTCTTTTTAAATGAATTAATAAGGTCACTGTGCTCTTGTACAAAATGACTTGTGACTGCTGTTAAAATAGAACCACACACTACTCTTGAATTAGAAAAACTTATGCATTTATTTATTTCACTATAAACAATTGGCATATCTTTTAATTGCATTAATGAATTAAAATTAACAGCATCTTTCTTCGCAATTTTCTCTGTTAATGAAAAATTCTGTCCTTGGCTATTATTTAATAAGTAATTCAAAACATTTACATCAGCTTCATCAAATGCTTTCTTGAATAGAACAGGAAAAATTTCCTTTTTATTAAAAGATTTATTAGTTTTATTTTGCTCTAGAAAATGAATCAATTCAGCTGAAGGAAGATGGGGAGAATATTTTGATAAGTAAGAAACTATAGAAGAGTAAATTTTTGCTGAAAGATGCAATTGTAAAGAAGTATGCTCTGACCAAGTCAATCTGGTTTTAAATTTATTTGAAAAAGAAATTAAATCTGGAACAGAATTATTTTCTGTTAATTCCTTTTCTAAATCAGGCAAATCAATTTTAAATAAATCAGGCAATTCGGTTTTGAGATGAATATAATTTAGCGTGCAATAAGTAATAATTATTTTTAAAACTTGAATTGAGATTAATGTAGCCTCAAAAGATATAAGACTTTTATCATTATTATAATCATTTATAACTTCAAGACTCATACGAATATAATCTAAATAGTTTGCTTGGAAATTCTTTAAAGTTAAATCCTCTTTGAATATTCTATCTAGTAAATCTAAGTAATCGCTCAAGTAAATTTCTTCAATAAAATATACATCCCAAATTAATTTTCTAATAATATCTCGATCATCTTGAGGATTTATTTGCAATAAACATTGCGGAAAGTAATCTAACATCAAATTTACGAAGTCTAAATTTCTTTTTTCTAATACGCATATAAGCGGCGGAATGTTTCTAGTAATGCCATAGTTTTGTATAGGAACAAGTGCTGAAAAAAGATATTGCTTTACACTAATAACCTTTAAACTTACTAAAAATCTTTTGATAGATTGATTTTCTTCAAGTTGATTTGCTAAATGCTTCACAATTTTAAAAGTAGATAAATCATTATCTTGAATAGACTTAACAAAAATAGACTTCAATGTAATTAAAATAAACATTAGATCAGCAACATGTTCATTAATTTCAAAAGGAGAGTTTTGTATAAGTTCGAAAATCATTTTTTGAGAATGAATCACCAATCTTTCATTTAATTGTGCGGAATTAAGCTTAGAAACAAAAAATTTCATTTGCATATTAGCTTTATACGAATTAAACACTCTTAATAATATGGTTATATAAATATAATTATATAAATGGCTTTTTTGATTATAAATAACATCTGCTACTCTATGAAAATATTCACGTTGAAGCTTAAGTGGGTTCATAGTTGGAAAATTTTCTGGACTAGAGAGCCAATCCAATACAAAAACACTACTATTTAAATGGGTAAATTTTAAAATATGAATGCCGTACCGAACTGTATGAGGGTTGTTCTTATTTACAAGAAGATAATATGAAAGATGAATAAGCAAACCATCATCAACAGCTTGATTTCCCTTTTGAAATTGAACAATCAAGTATTCAAATAATTTTTGGGCTGTTTTATATCTTTCCTTATGCTTGCTATTAAAAGCTAATATATTATTTTCACGAGAAACTAATATATTTCTATTATTTTCTTGAATCGTAAAATTTATACCATAATGTGCTTGATTTACTGTCCCAGTAGTAGTTTCATCCTTTTGATAAGTAATTGAGCGAATATTGTTAGCATTCAGAGGTACAGTAATAGGATTAGTTGCCCTACCAGGTATCACTGTATTTAAAAAAGAATTAGTTAATAAAAATAAATCTTGAGAATCATTAGGTTTTGCTTCTACAGCATTATTAATAGCAAGAGTAAATTTAAATCGATTAAATTCTACTTCTATTAACTCTAGAATAATCTCATGCAAAAAAAGTAAGTTGTCATTTTTTAATTT